>DATLMT010000090.1:0-6716 GCA_035537135.1 Burkholderiaceae bacterium
GAGCGAATCTGTATCAGGTGCGCGGCGGTTATGTGATGCTGGATTACGGGCACAACGCGCATGCCTACGAAGCCATCGGAAGGTTGATGTCCGGACTTCAGGGCTACAGGAAAACCGGCGTGCTGGATATGCCGGGCGACCGCGCCGATGCATTGATTGAAGATGGCGCACGCATGGCAGCGCGCGCATTTGATCGCGTCATTCTGCACAAGCCGCACAACGCACGCGGACGTCGCCCCGGCGAGGTAGCGACGCTGATCTGCAACGCAATCCAGGCGAGTGGAATTGATTGCGAGTGCTTGTCGGAAACAGACGAAACCAGCGCTGTTGAACGCGCGTTGCGCAATATCGGTCCCGGCGAGTTCGTCGTGCTGTTTTACGAACGTCTGAATCAAGTGCAGGCTGTGCTGCAACGGTATGGTGCCGTCAGTGCATCACGCGTGTCCCCGCGGCTTCCTCTGCAACAGGAGCGCCGTCATCGCTTTAGCACTAATTTTGTCTCCGACCGCCGGGCGGTCGCGTGAACGCGCAACGCAAGCAGGGCACGCTGCTGATCATCGGCGGTCACGAGGACAAGGAAGGCGACCGTGTGATTTTGAAGGAACTGGCACGGCGGGCGAATGGCGGAGCACTTCTTGTCACGACTGTTGCCAGCCACAGCAAGGTTGATGAGTTGTGGGAGATCTACAGCAAACAGTTCGCCGACCTTGGGGTCAAGGACGTCGTCCATCTGGAGGTCGATAATCGCGAGCATGCCAACGCACCTGAAACTGTTGCGCTCGTAGATCGGGCAAGCGCGGTGTTTTTTACCGGCGGTGATCAATTGAAGATCACCAGCGATCTGGGCGGCACAGCACTCTGTAAACGCCTGTCGAGTTTCTACTTTGACGATGGCGGAACGATCGCGGGAACGTCAGCCGGCGCCGCTGTTATGCCCCAAACCATGTTGTTGGGCGGTCGCAGCGGAGAGTCGCAGCGCGCCGATGATAAGTTGGCCATGAGCCCTGGGCTGGGCTTTCTGCAGGGAGTTGTCATTGATCAACACTTTGCCGAGCGTGGACGGATGGGCAGGCTGCTCGCCGCGGTCGCACTAAACCCAGCGTCGCTCGGCATCGGCATCGACGAAGACACCGCAATTTTGGTTGAAGGCGCGGACGAGTTTTCGGTGCTCGGCGACGGTGCGGTGTACGTGCTCGACGGAACGGAAATGACGCATACCAACGCGGCACACCGCAAGCGCGAAGGCACGCTGGCCGTCAGCAACGTTCGCCTGCACTCGCTTAGCAAGGGCTACCGGTTCAACCTTCGCGACCGAAGACCGATTGCACCCGAATAAAAAGTGAGCACCTCTTGATGCAGCCCGTCAACCAAAAGCGCGGCGTCGTAGTAACCCATGGCGGAGCGGGGAGTACGCGCGATGCAATCGATGGGTGCGAGGCTGCGGGCCGGCTCGCGCTGCAGCAGCTGCGCACTTCGGGTTCGTCGTTAGACGCAGTAGTCGCGGCGGTCGTCTCGCTGGAGGACGACAGCCGTTTCAATGCCGGCACCGGATCGCACCTGGGTCTGGACGGCAAGACGGTCGAGTTGGACGCTGCCGTGATGGATACACGCGGCAAATTGGGCGCGGTTGCGTGTTTAGGAGCTATACGCAACCCCATCCGAGTCGCGCGTGCGGTGGCGGACACTCCGAACTGGCTGCTTGCCGGCGAGGGGGCCCAAAAGTTTGCGCAGCTCATGAAGCTCGACGAGCCCCTGACAATTACTGAACAAAGCCGCGAACAGCATCGGCGGATGCTTATGCAACTGGCGGAGCCGGGTAGCGAACAGTTGGCTCCGGGTTATGCGAACGATCAGTTCAAGCGGTTCTGGAACTACTCGATGTCGTGGGAGCAGGCGCTACTGACGTACGGCTGCGGAACGGTTGGCGCTGTAGCGCGCGATGCACAGGGACACTTTGCAGTGGCGACGTCCACGGGAGGCTCGCCGCCATCGCTAAACGGCCGCGTAGGCGATACTCCCGTTATTGGTTGCGGCTTTTATGCCGGCCCAAAAGGCGCCATCGCTGCCACAGGAGTCGGTGAATACATCGTTCGCCAAATGCTGGCGCGCACCGTGTATAGCTGGATCGAACGCGGGGAGGCGCTCGAAAGTGCTTTGCAGCGAGGCGTGCACTTGTTTAGCTCGGATGTCGACGTTGGCCTGATTGGCGTGACGGAAACCGAAGCCACAGCTGCCAGCAATCGAGACATGCCATTTTCGGTGGTGACAGAGCTCGAAGCTGCTGCTTTGACACCAAGCGAGTTCGCGTAACTGCGGGCGCAGCGATTGCTGCGCCAGGGTGTCCGGAACGCTTCGTTCTGGGTCACGTTGAGGCGCTAAAAAATGAACTCTCAGGTTAAAGAACTGTTGTATCAAATGCTTGAGACGGAACTAGGCGGGGTTGAGGTATACAAGACCGCTCTTGATTGCGTTGTCAACGAAGACTTGGAAGAAGAGTGGACGAAGTATCTGCAACAAACGGAGCGCCACGTCGAAGTCGTTCGTCAGTTGTTACAAAGGCTTGAACTCGACCCTGACACCGAGACTCCCGGTCGGCAAGTGGTGCGGCACATCGGCCAATCGCTTGTAAAGGCAATGCAATTAGCGCTTGAGAGCGGTGGCGAGCCGGAAGCAGCAGAACTCGTTGCATGCGAGTGCGTTGTCTTCGCCGAAACCAAAGATCATACGAATTGGGACCTGCTTTCAAAGTATGTGCTGAAGGCCGCTCAGGGCAAAGAGCGCGAAGTGCTGGCTGCTGCTATCGAGGAAGTGGAAGACCAGGAAGACGAGCATATTTATCACAGCAAAGGCTGGTGCCGCGAGTTGTGGATTCAATCGCTGGGCATGCCTGCGGTGCTGCCACCGCCGGAAGAAGAAAGAAAAGTAAAGACTGCTCTGGGAGCTGCGCACGCGGAGAAAGCACGCGAAGAAATGCTGTAGAAAGCCTTTGCCATTGCCGGAGCACCAAGCGCGTTAAGGGCAGGGATAAAGATCGCCGGTCTAAGGCGGCAAGCTTCGATCCTTACTAGTAAGCCGTTCGAAATCAACGCTCACTGGATCGCCATCTCGCCGCCCACGCCCCTAGGCCTGGCTAAGTCAACCCCCACGCGTCAGCTTATTTGCCCGATGATTTTCGAGGAGCCGCGTTCGTAGTTTTCGACAACTCGGTGGCCATTTTCAGATGATCCTGCAGCGCCGGCAGGGTGCTTGCCGCAAACGACTTCAGCTCAGCGTCCTTGCCTGATTTTGATTCCTTCTGAAACAGCGAAACCGCATCGCGATGCGCGCGCACCTGTGACGCCATGTACGCTCGATCGAAGTCAGTACCCGACATCGTCGACATCTTTTTCATGTCGCGCTGATCCTTCGCCGACGGCGCAGTGGGAAGCGCAACCCCGCGACTGTCGGCCATTGGCTTCATTTGGCCGCTGGTCTTAGTGTGGTCGGCCACCATCTGATCAGCGAACTTCTTTACAGCGTCTGATGAGGCTTTTTCTTTCGCAGCCTGACCCCCTTGAATCTCAGCGATGTCGCTCTGGGCCGCCTTCATCATGAAGTCGCGATCGCCCGCAGCCAGCGACGTGTTTGATCTTGACGTTGCGGTCGTCTGCTTACCTGCCGGCGTCGATGAGCCTGCCGGTTGGGTGGTAGGCGCTCCCGCCGGCGTTTGCGCAAAGGCGGAGCCGAAGAAAACTAGCGAAAGTGCCGCGGCAATGCTGGTCAGATTGGTTTTGAAAGGTGCTTGCATCTATATCTCCCGTGTACGAGCTGAAGTCGTGCATTGCATTAGCATGGGGCGTACCCAACGTCGGACATCACTCGCCCGGGTGCCGCTCGCATGCTAGGCAGCGATGCACTGCGCACATCGGGACGAGCCAAGCCTGTCAATAGTGCGCTGGACTGTCTGTCTGTGGGGCTCTTGGTTGACGTTCCCAAGGGCGTTGCAGCTTGTAGGTCATGAAAAGACCTATCAGAAATATCGTCGCACTCAACGCCAAGAACACCACGTTCCAGGCCGTCGGTTCCGCGACCTCGCGCACGTTATGTAGTTCAAGTAAATGATGGTTGATCAACCCCTCGACCAAGTTGAACGCGCCCCAACCCATCAGCATCGCGCCCAGGAAAATGCTTAGCCGAGGATTCGTCCCGCGCTTTCCCGACTGCCATAACAACATCACGCCGACAAAGGTCACTATCCAGGTTGCGGCATGAAACACGCCGTCCCAGAACATATTTTGGTGCACCGCCTGAACCGTCGAAGGTCGAACCAGATTTGACAGCATGCTGTGCCATTGCAGGATCTGGTGCAAAACGATGCCGTCGACGAAACCACCGAGGCCGATGCCAAGCAGAATCGCGGGGGCGGTCGTGACTGGCGTAGGTGTTGCTCTTGCGTATCGCGAGGTAGGGGTCATGCGACCGTGCAGCGATCAACGTGCCCACTGCTGAATTTAGGCAATACAACGTTTAAAGCGTGCGAGGCTTCATTCGCGGTCCCCGCGGCTCGCGGCAAGCCTTATGTAAACGCTAGCGAAGCGCCTCGGACGTCATTCCCAGCCGCAATGCGTGCACAAGCACGGCCAGGGCTTCGCGTGGCTTTGAGATATTCAGTTGAATCGAAAGCGGCGGATCGGATGCGATGACATCGCCGTCGCCTGCGAACAATAGAGACGCAACGAGGGTCCGCTTCGCAGGCTGTTCGGCATAGAGCCGCCTGAACTCGATGCGCCCTTGCGGTTTGCCGCTGACCGCGTCGAATAGGAAGCGACATTCCAGGACCTTTCCGAAATAGCGGCATAAGAATCTGTCCGCACCATCATCACGCTCGACAACGACGCCCTTTACCTCCGCCTGTTGGCGCATGAAGTCTTCCGCATGACCGGCGAACTGCAAAAAGGTCGTACGCAATTTGCCATGCGCTACGAATAACTCGCCAAGCGAACCAATATCGAAGTCAATTTGATCCATGAACTGTCTGAAACACGAGTTGCCGGCGCCGGCAGTCGCTGCCGCGTTGCTATTTTGGCGTAATCGACGGCCGACACGCAACGACGTGCCGGAATTGCGCTCCAGCGCTCAGCGCCGATGACGCGCCTCGCTCGGCGGCGCAGGTTCTTGTCGGCGGTATCCGCAATGATTTTTCCAGGCCGATCCATAACAAGCGCGAGCCCGGCTGGGTTAACGCTATATACCTTCGGCGATTCAATTCTTGACTGCGGTCATTACAACGCGTTCGGCGTACACCCGGGCCAATTGCTGGTGCGCAACGATGACGCTTTGTTCCCGGAATTCGTGGGACGTGATTTGCAACGTCGTTCGGCTCGGCTTCAGCATCGTGCACGTGACGGCGCGACCGTCGCCGGGCTGCCGTCCCAGGCCGAAGGGATCAAGATCAGCACGGAATCGGTAGCACTGCTGACCATCGGTGGTAATGACTTGATAGTTGGTCTGGCAGGCGATTCGGGTGCCAAAGTCCAACGGTTCGAGTCTGCATTGAATGAATTCCTGCGCCAACTTCCTATTCGGCCGGTGCTACTCGGCAACGTGTACGACCCGACGTTTGGCGATGACGCAAAGAATTTCTTAGGCGTTGACGCGCAGACCGCGCGCGCCAACCATCAGCGCGTCAACGACATCATTGCAGCGATGGCCAAGCGTTACGGCCGTCTGGTCGACTTGCATTCACACTTTCTGGCAGGCAACCCGGAGTGGTTGACACGAACCATTGAGCCCAGCTTGATAGGAGCGTCCGAGGTACGGCGGGCTTTCCTTGCAGCGATCGAAAGTTAACGTCTTTGGCTAATTGCAGTGGAGCGAGCGATTTCAGTGACGGCGAGGCCGACCGCGAACGCCGCGTACACGAGAAATAGCGACGCTTTGGACAGTCGGTGTTCAAAGCCGGGCGTAAGCCGCTTGGGCGTCAACTGATAATCGACAAAGCATGCCACTGCAGCAGTCGCCGCACTAGCCGCTGCAGTGGGCGCGGGCCTTCCGCGTAAGACACCACCAAAAGTCTTTTCAAACAAGACCGCCCAGAAGATAGATGTTGCGTGATGGGTCAAATACCCCGGCAGCGTGTATTTGAAACTGGCTCGGTCCACGCGCAAGGCGCGGTCACCCCAGTACCAGTGACTGACGGCATTGACCGGGGCGAGCGCGCTGCCGCTTTCGCGGCGACCGCTTGCCAGCAGCGCAACGGTGGACAGGATGCTGGCACACGACCCCGATAGCACCCCTCGATTGAATGCCCGTTTCCAAGATAACGCCATCGTTCCTCCTATGTCGCGCTTGCGTGGCATAAAAAGTGCCCGTTGCGTTTCACGCGCGCCGATGCGCCACGTCTCAAGAGGTTCGATGGTTGTCTTGGTAACAGGTGCGAGCGGGTTTATAGGCAGCGCGGTGGTCGATGCACTCCGCTCTGCCGGACACCGTGTGATCGAAGGCGCTCGCGGTAGCGCCGCGGTGCGCAGCAAAGACGCAATGAACGTGGATTTCACGCGCGACTTTGATCTGGCAACATGGCGATCAAGGCTGACCGGCATCGATGCCGTCGTCAACGCGGTCGGCATTCTGCGTGAGCGCGGTAGCCAAACATTCGACGCCTTGCACGTGCGCGCGCCGCGCGCCCTCTTTGCGGCGTGCGTCGATGCCGGTGTAACTCGGGTCGTTCAGATTTC
>DATLMT010000091.1:0-3333 GCA_035537135.1 Burkholderiaceae bacterium
GTGCGCTGCGGCCGCATCCGCATATCGATAGTTGAATTCCGTGATATTCCGCGCACCCACAAGTGCGCAGAACGCCTTGAAGCTCCCCGGCCGCTCCGGAATCGTCACCGCAATGACGGCTTCGCGCGCTTCGCCGAGCTCCGCTTCCTCGGCAACAAAACGCAGCCGGTCGAAGTTCATGTTCGCGCCGCATGCGATCGCGACCAGCGTGCGTGCTTTTAGCTTTTCACGCTGCGCATAAACTTTCATGCCGGCGATCGACAGGGCCCCGGCCGGCTCCAGAATCGATCGCGTGTCCTGAAAAACGTCTTTGATCGCCGCGCAAGTGGCGTCGGTATCGACCAGCACGATGTCGTCGACGTGATCGCGCACCAGCGTAAACGTGTGCTGCCCGACCTCGCGCACCGCGGTGCCATCGGAGAACAACCCGACGTCTTGCAGCCGGACCCGGCGCCCCGCGTCAAGAGACCGCGCCATGGCATCCGAGTCGGTCGTTTGCACGCCGATCACCTTGATCTGCGGTGCGAGTGCCTTGACGTACGCAGCAACGCCGGACGCCAAGCCGCCGCCGCCGATTGCAACGAAGATGCTGTAAATCGCCCCGTCCTCGACCGGATGATGTTGCCGCAGAATCTCCATTGCGATCGTTCCCTGCCCGGCAATGACGTCCGGATCGTCAAACGGATGCACGAATGTCAGCTTGTGTTTGCGCTGCAGCTTCAGCGCATGTGTGTAGGCGTCCGAGTACGAATCGCCGAACAGCACGACTTCCGCACCACGCGCGCGCACCGCATCGACCTTGACCTCGGGCGTCGTGACCGGCATCACAATCAAGGCACGGCAGTCGAGCTTCTGCGCCGCTAGTGCTACACCCTGCGCGTGATTGCCCGCCGAGGCAGCAATGACGCCTCGCTTCAACTGCTGGCGCGAAAGCTGCGCCATTTTGTTGTACGCGCCGCGCAGCTTGAAGCTCTTGATGGGCTGCAAGTCCTCGCGCTTCAGCAGTACCCGATTGCCAAGCCGCGCGGATAAACCCGGTGCGAGTTCCAGCGGCGACTCAATCGCAACGTCGTACACGCGCGCAGTCAGAATTCGGCGCAGATATTCCTGAGCCGGCATGGCATTCGCTCCCCTCGATGAACGGACAAAGTATCACGCCTGCGTACCATGCCGAGATGCAACCGCAACAGACGCCATACGCCGGGCTGACCCCGGACACCATACTGAATGCCATCGACAGCACCGGGCTCGCGACCGACGGCCGCCAGCTCGCGCTGAACAGTTACGAAAACCGTGTGTCTCAAGTTGGGCTCGAAGACGGAACGTTTGTCGTCGTCAAGTTTTATAGACCGGGTCGCTGGTCGGATGTGCAGATCCTTGAAGAGCACGCGTTCATTGCCGAGTTGGCGGAGCGCGAGATACCGGCCGTTCCGGCGCTTTCGATTGCGGGACAAACGCTGCATTCGTTCGAAGGCTTTCGCTTCGCCATTTTTGCGCGCGCCGGCGGGCGCGCACCCAACATGGACGACCCGAGCGTGCGTGAGTGGCTCGGGCGCTTTTTAGGGCGCATTCATGCTATCGGAAGCATCAAGTCGTATACCGACCGACCGGCGCTCGATATCGCAACGTTCGGTGTCGAGCCGCGCCGTTATCTGCTCGAAGGCGACTGGCTGCCGCCCGAGCTGAAGCGCGTCTATGACGGCGTCTCGCAGCAGGCGCTTGATCTGGTCGCGGCTCAGTACGACCGCGGTGCGCATCACTCACTGCGGCTGCATGGCGACTGTCACGAAGGCAATGTGCTGTGGACCGATTCCGTCGGGAACGTCGGACCGCACTTCGTCGACTTCGACGATAGCCGCATGGGACCCGCAGTGCAGGATTTCTGGATGCTGCTCGGCGCGGGGCGTCGCGAGCAGTCCGAGCGGGTTGCCGACCTGCTCGAAGGCTACGAAGATTTCGCCGAGTTTGATCGGCGTGAATTAACGCTGATCGAGCCGCTGCGAACGCTGCGTTTGCTGCACTACTCGGCGTGGATTGCCCGGCGCTGGGATGATCCCGCGTTTCCCGCTGCGTTTCCTTGGTTTAACACGCAGCGCTACTGGGAAGACCGCATCCTCGAATTGCGCGAACAGATCGCAGCAATGCAGGAAGAAACTCTGGTCGTCTGAGGCATCACGACTCGCTACACTTGCGCGCCAAGTGCTCGACGCTCGGCAACGAATGAACGCCCCGCTGTCACCTCAGTCTGTACGCGCGCAGTCCGACGCGATTCGCCCGTCGCGGTTGCGCGAAATTCCGTACAACTACACATCGTTTTCGGATCGCGAGATTGTCATTCGTCTGCTCGGTGCCGAATCCTGGCGCGTGCTTGACGAGCTGCGCAGCGAGCGGCGTACGGGTCGCTCAGCGAGGATGTTGTACGAAGTGCTGGGCGACATCTGGGTGGTGCGCCGCAATCCTTACCTTGAAGACGATCTGCTGGACAATCCGAAGCGGCGTGCGGCGATGATCGAAGCGCTGCATCATCGTCTGCGCGAGATTCAGAAGCGACGCGAGCCCGAAGATGTCGAGCGCGACGTCAAGGTTGGGGAACTGATCGCTGCAGCGCGCGCAGCCGTCAGTACGTTCGAGCAGGAATTCCGCTCGACTTGGGACCTGCGCAAGAAAGCGCGGCGCCTGCTGACGCGCCATACGCGCGATGACAACGTGCGCTTTGACGGCTACGCACGTGTGACGCACGTGACCGACGCCACCGACTGGCGGGTCGAGTATCCGTTCGTGGTATTGCATCCCGACGATGAGGACGAAATCCCCGGCCTGGTGCGCGGCTGCATCGAGCTCGGCTTGACCATCATCCCACGCGGAGGCGCGACGGGCTACACGGGTGGTGTCATTCCGCTGACACCGCGCTCAGCCGTCATCAACACCGAGAAGCTCGAAGGCTTGTCCGAGGTGGCGTTGCATGCTTTGCCGGGCATCAGCGCGCCGGTGCCAACAGTGTTGTCCGGCGCGGGAGTTGTCACGCGCCGAGTTGCCGAAGCAGCCGAGCGTGCGGGCTACGTGTTCGCGGTAGATCCGACCTCGGCCGACGCATCGTGTGTCGGCGGCAACATCGCAATGAACGCCGGCGGCAAAAAGGCGGTGTTATGGGGCACCGCGGTCGATAACCTCGCCTGGTGGCGCATGGTCGATCCGCAAGGCAACTGGCTTGAAGTTGAACGTATCGGGCATAACCTCGGAAAAATTCACAATGCACCAGAGGCAGTGTTCGAGCTGACGTACAAGGATGGCACGCGGCCGGCGGACAAAGCGAAGGTGTTGCGCACCGAACGA
>DATLMT010000092.1:0-17242 GCA_035537135.1 Burkholderiaceae bacterium
CGAAGCGGGTCGGCGAGCCGAGGGCGAGGCCGCCGCATTCGTCCAAGTCGCGCAACTCGGCATACGGGGCGCCGTCCGAAGGAACGAAGGCAGCGGTGGGTGCCGCCGCATGACTTACTGCCCGTACAGGCGCCACCGTACGCAGCCGCGCGTGCGCGTCATCGACTTGATCGATGCCCTGCGCAATCGCTTCGGCCAGCAGGCGCGTAGCGCCGGTGCGCGAGTAATACAGAACGAGGATGTCCACGCGGTCCAGAAGTCGATCAGAAATCGATCGCTATTATCGCCGCAGGATGCGCCTGGACCTCACTCACTGGCTGAACCGTTACCCGTGGCTCAAAAGGGCACGCGACGTTGCGATCTTTGCGCAGCGACGCGCGCGCGACGTCAAAATGGCGCAGGTCGCTGGCAGCCTCACGTTCACGACGACGCTAACGATAGTGCCGTTGTTCGCAGTCGCGCTTGCGCTATTTACCGCTTTTCCATTGTTCGTCGAGTTTCGCGGCGCGGTCGAGAACGCGGTGCTTAAAGCGCTTCCCGGACAGATCTCGGACACCGTGCTGGGATATATCAATGAGTTCGCGCTGAAGGCGACGCGACTGACAGCGGTCGGGTTGATTTTCCTTACGGTTACCGCCATCGCGATGATGGTCACATTTGATCGCGTGATGAACGATATCTGGCGGGTGAAGAATCAGCGTCCGCTGACGCAGAGAGTGCTCATCTATTGGGCGATCCTGACGCTGGGGCCGGTGTTGATCGGCGCCAGCCTAAGCGCGAACAAATACGTCTGGTCATGGTCCGGAGATGCGCTCGAGCAACTGCCTAAGACGATTCGCGCGGCGCTGGACTATGTTCCCGTCATTCTCAGCGGTTTCGCTTACGCGGCGCTGTTCGTATTTGTGCCCAATCGAACGGTGGCGTGGCGCGACGCGTTGATCGGCGGTTTCATCGCGGCGATCTTGGCCGAGATTTTCCGACACTCGTTCGGCGAGTTTGTTTCGCGCGGAACAACGGGTTCGATTTATGGAGCATTCGCCGTTTTGCCATTGTTTCTGATCTGGATTTACCTGTCGTGGTACGTCGTGCTGTTTGGCGCCGCAATCACGGCCACGCTGCCACGGCTGCGCGCAACCCGGTTTACCGACGAGCTGCTCGCTGGCAACCAATTCATCACGTCGGTAGCGTTGTTGAAGGCACTGATGCAGGCGAAGCAGGGCAAGAACCCCGCGGTGCGGCCAGCGGAACTAGCGCGGCAAATCCGAATGTCCGTCGACGAATCCGAACAGCTCCTCGAAGCGCTGGAGAAACTGGGATACGTCAGGCAATTGGCCGTGCAGCACGCTGGCCAGCGGCGCGGACATGACTGGATGCTGATCTGCGATGAGAATGCGATGACGCTGAAGCCGTTGTTTGAGCATTTCGCAGTCGATCCTGCCAACAGCCTGATCACCACCGATGCGCTCGGGCTGCGCACGATGCGCACCCGCTGGTTTCAATCGGACTGGCTGCAAGCCCCGCTCGCCGAAGAGCTGGCAAATTCGAAAAACTAAAGCCGTATCTTGCCGGTCCAAATGTTCGCGTACATGACCCAGTCACCGATAAAGCTGTACACCGGCTGCTTAAACGACGCCGGCTTGTTTTTCTCGAAAACAAAGTGGCCGATCCACGCAAAGCCATAACCGCACATTAGTCCAGCGAGGAGCCACCACGCATTACTGGTCATGATTGCGATAACGACAAAACAAAGCGCAAGCGATGAGCCTACGAAGTGCATGCGACGGCATGTGCGATCGCGGTGCTCGGATAAGTAGAACGGATAAAACTCCCGAAAGGTAGCGAAGCGCTGGCCGGTTTCCGAAATGTTGCTCATCAGTCGGAATCTAACGCTTCTATGCACAACGCTCAAGATGGCGCCACCGTCAGCACCAGCGCCGCGGCGCCGAGTACCAGCACACCTGCGAGTCGGTCCGTTATCCTGGCATAGCGTGCATCGGTGGCGAGACGGGCGGCACGCGACGCAAGGTAGCCGTAGCCGCCAAGAATCAGCAATTCCGGCACGATCGATCCAACAGCGAGCCAGATCATCTGTGCACCGACCGGCAGCGCGGGGTCGATGAACTGCGGCAAAATCGCTACGAAGAAAATCAGCGTCTTCGGGTTGGCCAGCTGCAGCGTCAGACCAGAGAAATAGATTGCGCGGGCGGTACGGTCGCTCGATGGCTCAGAGGCAGTAATTGCCGACGGGCGCCCGAGAATTGCGGATACGCCGATGTAGACGAGGTAAAAAGCGCCCAGCCACTTAACGGTAACGAAGAACGGCTTCGATGCAACCAACACCGCGCCGACCGTGGTGGCGGACACCGCGAAGTAAATTGCGTTGGCGGTTAGCACACCGAACGCAGCAAATAGCGAGCGGCGCGCACCGTCGGTGAGGCCATGCGCGATCACGAGCATCACGGCCGGACCCGGGGACAACGACAGCGCCGCCTCGGTCAGCAGGTAAAGCCAGTAAGTGTCCCAGTTGACCGCGTCGAACACGTCAGACTGGTGCGCGCTCGAGCTCGAACGCGCGTGCAGCGAAGCGCTGCAAAGCATCGCGGACGCCGTCGGGATTTTCCGCCATCAACGAATGGCCGCTGCCGGGAAGTGTGATGACCGAACAGTCTTTGCACGCATCGATCAGCGGCTTAGCCGAGCGCGCCGGCGTCATCGAGTCGGACGCTCCGAGTATGAACAGCACCGGACACGCGAGATCGGCGGCTGCCTGCGGACCGTTTCGATAGGCATTGCACGCCGCGAAGTCAGCGTGCAACACACCGCTTCCATTGCGCTGTGCAATCCGCTGCATCAGCCGCAGATTGCTCCACACATTTGAGAACCCCGGGCCGGGGTTTGACGGCTTGCGATCAAACGCGCCGATCGATGCACTGTGCGACCACACATTGATCATGTCCATCGCGTGCGGCGGTGAGCGTTGCGTCGCATTGAGCAGTTCATCGGACACGCGCATCGGACAAGCGGTGGCGATCAAGACAGCCCCGTGTACTCGCTCACGAAGTAATGTGGCCAGTTCGAGCACGATCAGCGAGCCCATGCTGTGCCCCACAAGGATCAACCGCTGCGCGCTGCAAGCTTCCAAAGCTGCGGCGATCACCGCGGCCATCGACTCGATCGTTTGCAGCGCCGGACCCGCGCTGCGCATGTGGCCGGGAAGGTCGAGCGCAAGAACACTATAGCCGTGGTGTGCCATATACCGGCTCTGCAGAATCCACACGCTGTGGTCGTGCTGGCCGCCGTGCAAGAACACGATCGTCGGCAGCGCGGGATCGAACGCCTTGCCGCCGGTGTAGGCGTACAGGCGCGGCGTTTCTACTAGATCCATACGACAGGTGCAGAAGCGCGCTCCATCAGGCAATCTTGGCGGCACGCTTTAGGGCTTGCTCGAGATCCTCTAGCAGATCGGTCGCATCTTCGAGGCCGACCGAGAGGCGGATCGTTCCCTGCGTTATGCCGGCCGCACCCAGCTCATCATCGGGAACGCGAAAATGCGTGGTTGATGCGGGGTGAATCACCAGCGACTTCGCGTCGCCGACATTGGCGAGGTGTGAAAACACACGCAACGCTTCAACAAAGCCACGCCCCGCGGCGCGTGAACCTTTTAGATTGAAGCTGAACACTGCGCCGCATCCGTTTGGCAGCAACCGCTGGGCCAATGCATGGTCGGGATGCGACGGCAGCTCGGGGTACGCCACCGACTCGATGATCGGATGGTCTGCCAGAAACCCAACGACCTTGCGGGCGTTGTCCACATGACGCTGCATTCGAAGAGGCAGCGTCTCGAGTCCCTGTAAAAGGAAGAATGCCGTGTGCGGGCTCATGCACGCGCCAAAATCACGCAGGCCTTCGCGCCGCGCGCGCAGCAAAAACGGGGCGACTGTGCTTTCCTCTGCGAAGTTCATTCCGTGAAAGCCGACATAGGGCTGCGTAAGCGTTAAAAATTTACCGCTCGCCAGCCAGTCGAACGTGCCGCCGTCAATTAACACACCGCCGATCGCAACGCCGTGGCCGCCGATGAACTTGGTCGCTGAGTGGTAGACGAGGTCGGCGCCGTGATCGAATGGCGTCATCAGGTACGGCGTTGTGAACGTGGAATCGACCAGCAAAGGCACGCCGTTTTCGTGAGCGATCGCGCTGACTGCGGGAATGTCGAGCACATCGAGGCCGGGATTGCCAAGCGTCTCTCCAAACAGCAAGCGTGTATTGGTTCGGATCGCCGACCGCCATGCGTCGAGATCGCGCGGATCGATGAAGGTGGTGTCGATTCCGAACCGCGCAAGCGTGAAGCCGAGCAAATTGTGCGAGCCGCCGTATAGGGCGCGGCTGGCGACGATATGCGAGCCTGCGCCCATCAGCGTGACGATCACCAGATGCAGCGCTGCCTGGCCACTGGCGGTCGCGATCGCGCCTACACCCTTTTCAAGCGCCGCCATGCGCTCTTCGAATACAGCGACGGTCGGATTCGAAATGCGCGAGTACACATGACCCGCGCGCTCCATGTTGAACAGCGCAGCAGCGTGGTCGGAGTCCTCGAACACGTATGACGCCGTCGCATAAATCGGCACCGCGCGCGCGCCGGTAGTGGGATCCGGCGGCTGACCCGCATGCAATGCAAGCGTGTCGAAGCCGGGATAGCGGACGGTCATGCGATGAGTTTACGCAAGGCTTGCGGATTCATCGTGCAGCAGCAGCCGGCGCCGAGGCAGACAGCTCCACACAACGCTTGCGCGCCGCGCCGACGTTTCAACACGCCCTTTGCGTAAACTCAAATCATGGACACCAGAGCAATCCTTCACCCGCCCGTCGAGCCGTACGACCAAGGCATGCTCGCGCTCGACGACGTGCATACGATGTACTGGGAAACCTCGGGCAATCCCGCCGGCGTGCCGGTGTTGTTCGTGCACGGCGGACCCGGCGGCGGGTGTTCGCCGGAGCATCGACGCTTCTTCGATCCCGAATTTTTTCGCATCGTGTTATTCGATCAGCGCGGTGCGGGCGCTTCAACTCCTGTCGGTGAAGCGTTCGGTAACAATACGGTTCAGCTGATTTCCGACATAGAGAAGCTGCGTGCCTATCTCGACGTCGACCGCTGGCTGATTTTCGGCGGTTCATGGGGCAGCACGTTGGGGCTGGCTTACGGTCAGGCGCATCCGCACCGATGCTCCGGTTTCGTGCTGCGCGGCATCTTTCTTGGCCGGCAAAGCGAGATCGACTGGTTCTTGTACGGTCTGCGCACGATATTCCCGGAAGCATGGCATCGCTTCGCCAGCATGCTGCCGCCGTCCGAGCGGAAGGATTTGCTAAAGGGCTATTTGAAGCGTCTGTTCGACACAGATGCTCGCGTGTATCTGCCGTTCGCGCGTGCGTGGAGCGAGTACGAAGGCTCGTGCTCGACACTGTTGCCTAATCCCGAGCTGGTACGCCACTTCGCCGACGAAGCACTCGGACTGGCGCGCATGGAAGCGCATTACTTCGCGCACCAGTGCTTTCTCGAGCCAAATCAGCTGCTGAACCAGCTGGATCGCATCCGCCATTTGCCAGCGTCGATCGTGCAGGCGCGCTACGACATGGTTTGTCCCATCATCAACGCCGATGAGCTGGCACGTGCCTGGCCGACGGCCAAGTACACCGTCGTGGCTGACGCCGGGCATTCGGTGTGGGAGCCATCGGTCAGTGCCGCCGTAATTGCGGAGGTCGATCGTATGAAGCTGCACCTTGCCCGCTAGCCGGCGGCACTAAGCGCTTGTTCGATCCTGCGTGCAGGGCTACGATCATTCGCGTCACCGCCACCCGGCAGGAGCAGCCCATGAAAGTCGCCGACATACTCCGCGTCAAAGGCACCGCGCTTTATACCGTGACACCCGACGCGCCGCTTGCCGACGCGATCAATCTGATGGCTGAGCTAGATATCGGTTCGGCGGTCGTTATGGAGTTCGGCGAGCTTGCGGGGATGTTGACATTTCGCGAAGTGATCAATCGTCTGCATACCAATGGAGGTGCGATCGGTGACATCGCTACACGTGCGGCAATGGATCCGTCGCCGCTGACGGTCGCATCGGATACCGACATCATGGAAGTGCGGCGGCTGATGCTGGAGCGTCACGCGCGATATCTGCCGGTGATGGACGGACGCACATTGGCGGGTGTGATCTCTTTTTACGATGTTGCCAGGGCGGTGCTCGAGGAGCAGAGCTTCGAAAACAAAATGCTGAAGGCTTACATCGGCGATTATCACGAGCCCGAAGAAGCCCGCAGCTGAGTGGAGCCGCACGGCACCGATCCACTGTCGAAGCCGGAGCCCGGCCGACTTTCCGAAAATTTTCGCATCGCCATTGTCGGCGCCGGGATCTCGGGCCTCGCGTGCGCGCGGGCGCTCGTGGAGCGCGGCGCGAAGGTCACCGTGTTCGAGCAAGGCCGGCGTCCGGGGGGCCGCGCCGCCACGCTGCGCACCGAATTCGGCAACTTCGATCACGGTGCGCAATACTTCACCGTGCAAAACCACACATTCGAGCGCGCGGTTGCGCAGTGGCTCCAGGCCGGCGTCGCGAAGCGTTGGCCAGGCCGCATCATCGCGGTAGAGGGCTCGGTTACCGAAGACAAAACAGCATCTGCCACGCGCTATACCGGCACTCAGGGCATGATTTCGATCGCGAAACATCTGTCAGAAGGCCTCGATGTGCGGCTTGATACGCGTATCGGCTCGGTGTTGCAGACGGGATTGCGCTGGTCAGTGCTCGACGAGACCGAGCGCGCGCCGTCGCCGGGAGGGTTCGATGCCCTGGTGCTGGCGATGCCGTCGGCGCAGGCCGCGCAGCTGCCCGGGGTCCCCTCGGTGCTCGTGCAACATCTGCGCATGGTCGAGTGGCGCCCTTGTTGGGCGGCGCTGCTTGCGCTGCAAGATGCGAGCGGTTTCGATTTCGCCGGCGCCTTTGTCAACGATCATGCGGCGTTGTCGTGGGTAGCCCGCGACGATGGCGAAGCGGGCTCAGAACGCTGGGTGTTGCACGCGACCGAGAACTGGACCGTGACGCATCTGAGTATGCCGAGTGATGATGCCGCGTCACTGCTGGCGCAGGCGCTTGCCGAGCGCTTCAACTTCGGGTTTCGCCCCGCGTACGTCTCGGCGCATCGATGGCTGTACGCGACTCCGGTTCGGCCGCTGCTAGAGCGCTATTTGTGGGATGCGAAGTTGCGCATTGGTGCGATCGGAGATTGGTGTCAGGGTCCTCGACTCGAAGGTGCGTTTCTATCGGGCGATGCGCTGGGCGCCGCGCTTAGTGTTGCAAGCGCGCCTTGACCCTGACTTCCAGCCCTGCGTTGGTGTTGCTACGCGAGCGGCGCTTTGCGCCACTGTTCTGGGTACAGTTTCTCGGCGCCGCGAACGACAACGTATTCAAGTTCGCATTCACTTTGCTGGCGACGTATGCGGCGGCAATGTGGGGAGGAGTCGATCCGCGCTACGCGGGATTTTTGATCGGCGCTCTGTTCATTGCGCCCTTCGTTCTGTTTTCGGCCACCAGCGGGCAGCTGGCGGACAAGCTCGAAAAGTCGCGGCTGATCCGCCGGTTAAAAGATGCCGAGATCGCGGTAATGGCGCTTGCAGCCGCGGGGTTGACGCTGCAATGGCCGTGGCTTATCTACGTGGCGATGTTTCTGATCGGGTTGCAGGCGACAGTGTTCGGTCCGGTCAAGTATTCGTATCTGCCGCAGCATCTTGATGCGAGCGAGCTCACGCGTGGCAACGGAATGATTGAAATGGCCACGTTCATCGCGATCCTTATCGGCACGATAGCCGCGGGAATGTTGATCAACGCTTTCGCAACCGGCGGTGCCGCGATGGTTGCGGTGGCAATTGTGTTGCTCGCCATCGCCGGCAGGTGGGCCGCGCGCTTCATTCCGTATTCGCCGGCCGCCGACCCGTCGCTGATCATTAACTGGAATCCGATTTCGGAAACCTGGGCCAACCTAAAACTCGCACACCGCGACCGTACGGTGTTCAATTCGATCCTCGGCATTTCGTGGCTGTGGTTGTTCGGATCGATTTTTTTGACCAGCCTCGCGCCGTTTGCGCGCGACGTGCTGGGCGGCAGCGAGGCCGTCGTCACGTTTCTGCTGGCAGTGTTCTCGATCGGCATTGGAGCCGGATCGCTGTTGACCGATCGCCTGTCGGGACGCAAAGTCGAAATCGGGCTCGTGCCGCTCGGCTCAATTGGCATGACAGTGTTCGCGCTCGATCTGTATTTCGCGTCGCGCTTCGTGTCGGTGAGCGGCGCGCCCCTGCAGTCAGTCACCGAATTCATCGCGCGCGACGGTGCATGGCGCATCGTGGTCGATCTCGCGCTGCTGTCGGCGTTCGCTGGGCTTTACTCGGTGCCGCTGTACGCGCTGATACAAAATCGTGCGCAAAAGACCCATGTCGCGCGCATCGTTGCGGCCAACAATATCCTCAATGCGCTGTTTATTGTCGTTGCCTCGATCGCAGCGACGGCCTTGCTTGGCAGCGGACTAACGATTCCTGAGCTGTTTATGGTTGCGGCGCTGATGAACGCCGCAGTAGCTGCATACATCTATCTGCTCGTGCCCGAGTTTTTGCTGCGCTTTGTCGCTTGGCTCGTCGCGCACGCGTTGTATCGAGTGCGCTCGATCGGTACTGATCGCCTGCCTCAGGTTGGTCCCGCCGTGCTGGTCTGCAATCACGTCAGCTTCGTCGATGCCGTTGTCATCATGGGCGAGAGCCCACGGCCGATTCGCTTCGTGATGGATCACAACATCTTCAAAATTCCGGTGCTCCGTACGTTCTTCAATCAACTAAAAGCGATTCCGATCGCGTCGTCGCGTCACGATCCGGAAACTTTACAGCGCGCACAGCAAAGTATTCAGCACGCGCTGCAAGAAGGTGAATTGGTCTGCATCTTTCCCGAAGGGAGGATCACTGACACCGGTGAGGTGACGCCATTCAAGCAGGGCGTGCGGCGCATCATCGAGCGCACGCCGGTGCCGGTAATTCCGATGGCCTTGCGAGGACTCTGGGGGTCTTTTTTTTCGCGCTATGGCGGCGAGGCGTTTTCGTTGCCGCTCGACGCGCGCTTGCGACGAGGCTTGCGATCGAAACTCGAGCTCGTCGTCGGTGAACCGGTGGCGCCTGCAAATGCGACACCCGAGCTGCTGATGCAGCGTGTGCTGGAGCTGCGCGGCGCCGAGAGGTAAGTGCGGCGTCGAAACCGTGCACAATCTGACGCGATGTCTTCCACCTTCGGCCACTTATTTTGCGTCACCAATTTCGGTGAGTCGCACGGTCCGGCGATCGGCTGCGTGATTGACGGCTGCCCGCCCGGAATGCCGCTCGCCGAATCAGACCTGCAGGGCGATCTGGATCGACGCAGGCCGGGAACCTCGCGCCACGTGACACAGCGCCGTGAATCGGACCGTGTCGAAATTCTGTCGGGCGTGCACGAGGGGTACACCACCGGCACACCGATCGCGCTGCTGATTCGCAATGAGGATTCCCGGGAGCGCGATTACGACGACATGATCGACACGTTTCGCCCGGGGCACGCCGATTACACGTACTGGCGCAAGTACGGCGTGCGGGATCCGCGCGGCGGCGGCCGCTCATCGGCGCGGCTGACGGCGCCGATGGTTGCCGCCGGCGCCGTCGCGAAGAAATGGCTGCAGTCGAAGTTTGGCATTCAGGTACGCGGCTGCATGCAGCAGCTGGGCGACATCCAAATTCCATTTGTCAGCTGGGACGAAGTCGCAACCAACGCTTTTTTTGCGCCTGATTCGCGGCTCGTCGTACAGCTCGAGAACTACATGGACGCGCTGCGCAAAAGCGGCGACTCGGTGGGCGCGCGCCTGCGCGTCGTGGCGACCGGCGTTCCGGTTGGCTTCGGTGCGCCACTGGCGGCGAAGCTCGACGCTGACATAGCGCACGCAATGATGGGGATCAACGCCGTCAAGGGTGTCGAGATCGGTGCCGGATTTGCCGCAGTGCTGCAAAAGGGATCGGAGCACGGCGATGAAATGTTGCCGTCCGGCTTCGCGGCGAACAACGCGGGGGGCGTGTTAGGCGGCATCTCCACCGGGCAGGACATCGAAGTGTCGATCGCGTTAAAGCCGACGTCGAGTATCAGGCTGCCGCGGCGGTCGGTCACGCGTGCCGGCGTTGCCACCGTAGTCGAGACGCATGGCAGGCACGATCCCTGCGTGGGTATTCGCGCCACGCCGATTGCGGAAGCGATGCTGGCGCTGGTACTAATGGATCATGCGCTGCTGCACCGCGCACAGAACGTCGATGTGTTACACGAAACCGCGCCGACTGCTGCACGCGCAACGCCGGGCAACTGATTGAGGAGCTTGTGATGAAGGTTTTACGTGCAATTCCTTTTGCCGCGCTTGCTTTGATCGCCGCGTGCGAAACGGTTCAGACCACCGATTCGGGCGCGGTCGGTGTGACGCGCAAGCAGCAGGTGAGCTCGATGGTCAGCGCGAAGGAAATCGAAGCGGCAGCCGACAAGCAATACGACCAGATGATGGCAGAAGCCCAGAAAAAAGGCCTGCTGAACCGCAATGCGCAGCAAGTACAACGTGTGCGAGCGATTGCGCAACGGTTGATTCCGCAGACGCGAGTGTTCCGGCAGGACGCGCCCGGATGGGCGTGGGAAACCAATGTGCTGACCTCAAAGGACGTCAACGCCTGGGCTATGCCAGGCGGCAAGATCGCCGTGTACACCGGGCTGATAGAGCGGCTGAATGCAACCGACGATGAGCTCGCTGCGGTAATGGGTCATGAGATCGCGCACGCTTTGCGCGAGCACGCGCGTGAGCGCATTGCCCGGCAGATGAGCACGCAGGCGGTCTCGACCCTCGGCTCGATTGCTCTGCAGGTGCTCACTGGCGTGCAGCTCGATCCGGAGTTGACCGGCACGGTCGGGCAGGCGGTGTTCGTTTTGCCGAACAGCCGCGAGAACGAGCAGGAGGCCGATACGATCGGCGTCGAACTGATGGCGCGCGCCGGTTACGACCCGCGTGCGGCGCTGACTTTGTGGCAAAAGATGGGGCAGGCCACCGGCGGTGGCGGCCCACCTGAGTTTTTGTCGACGCACCCGAGCGGCGCGACGCGGCTGCGCGATCTGCAGGGCTACGTTGACAAGGTGATGCCGCTATACCAAGCGGCCAAGCGATAGCAAATTAGGCGACCACCAGGTCAACGCGCGCAATCAGTTGCGTTGCGCGTGCCAGTGCGTGCGTCGCGGCCGCAGTCGGCTCGAACTTAAGTGTCAAAGCGGCCTGCTCGTCCGCGCTCATGCGAGCAAACAAAAAGTCACGCCGATTGTTCGGATCGTCTGGCAGATACAACTGTGTCGCAAACGGCGAGACGTTGGGTGCCTGCACTCGCACGTGAATATGCGGCGTGCGTCCCGGATAAGCGATCGGCTTGATCGTTCGAAAGTGAAACGCTCCAGCGGCGTCAGTGCGCGCAATACCATAGCCTTGAAAGTTCGAATCGCGCTCAGTCTCGGCGCCACCTGCCGGGTGGTGATAGACCGCGTTCGCATCGCATTGCCAGATTTCGACGGCGGCATTTGAAAGCGGCTGTGCGCGGCGGTCGAGCACACGGCCCGTTAAATAGATGGGCACGCCCTTCGTCAGCGCCCGATCACCTTCGATACGCAGCAGATCCGCATCCGTTTCGGCGGGCCGTTCCGTTGCATTGCGAGGATAAAACGGGCCGAGAGTCTGGGATGGGCTCAGTCGCAGCGCGCCCGACGCTGTCTGCGATGCCGCCAGCGGGGTAATCAGTGACCCGGCCGCACCGACCAGGAAGTGGCGCCGCTGCAGCGTCATTGCGTTGTTCGGTCTGTTCATTGCATCTCCCGGAGTGCGAGTCAGACTCGCCGAAGATGCCGACGTTCCGCTCTCGGATGGCATAATCTTTTTCAGCATGAGCGCACCCCACACACTTTACCCCCAGACGCTTTACGACCGGCTTTGGGACGACCATGTCGTGCACGTCGAAGACGATGGAACGACGGTGCTTTACATCGATCGCCACCTGGTGCACGAAGTCACTAGCCCGCAAGCGTATGAAGGATTGCGGTTGGCCGGGCGCGTGCCCTGGCGCGTCAGCTCGATCGTTGCTACTGCTGATCACAACACGCCCACGACCGGTTGGGAGCAAGGCTACGGCGGCATCGACGATCCCATCTCCAAAGAACAAATCGTTACGCTGGATTCAAATATTCGCGGCTTCGGCGCCGCTGCATATTTTCCGTTTCTCGACAAGCGCCAGGGCATTGTTCACGTGATGGGGCCGGAACAGGGCGCGACGCTGCCCGGCATGACCGTCGTATGCGGCGATTCGCATACCAGTACGCACGGTGCGTTCGGCGCGCTCGCGTTTGGCATCGGCACCAGCGAAGTCGAGCACGTGCTAGCGACGCAGACACTGTTGACCAAGAAGGCAGGCAACATGTTGATCAGAATCGACGGGCGCCTGCCGAGGGGGTGCACCGCGAAGGACATCGTGCTGTCGGTCATCGGGCGCATCGGAACAGCGGGCGGTACCGGGTACGCGATCGAGTTCGCGGGCGAAGCGATTGAAGCGTTGTCGATGGAAGGCCGCATGACCGTGTGCAATATGGCGATCGAAGCCGGCGCGCGCGCGGGCCTCATTGCCGTCGATGAAAAGACCATTGAGTACGTACGCGGCCGGCCGTTTTCGCCGTCGGCCGATCAGTTCGAACAGGCAGCAAGAGCTTGGCGCACTTTAAAGTCTGAGCCTGGTGCGAAGTTTGACCGCGTGCTCGAATTGCGTGCCGAAGAAATTAAACCGCAGGTCACCTGGGGTACCTCGCCTGAGATGGTGACAACGATCGACGATTCGGTGCCCGACCCCGAAGCCGAGCGTGACCCTGTCAAGCGCGAAGGCATCGAGCGCGCGCTCGATTACATGGGACTGCAGCCAAAGACGCCGGTCACCGGTATCTTTGTCGACAAGGTCTTTATCGGCTCGTGCACCAATTCACGCATCGAGGATTTGCGCGAAGCCGCGTGGGTGGTCAAGCGGCTCGGCAAACACGTCGCAAACAACATCAAGCTCGCGATGGTCGTGCCGGGCTCCGGCCTGGTCAAAGCGCAAGCGGAACGTGAAGGGCTCGACAAAATTTTTCGGGGCGCCGGGTTTGAATGGCGCGAGCCCGGATGTTCGATGTGTCTCGCAATGAACGCCGACCGGCTCGAGCCAGGCGAGCGCTGTGCCTCGACCAGTAATCGGAATTTTGAAGGCCGCCAGGGCAGTGGCGGTCGTACGCATCTTGTTTCGCCCGCGATGGCCGCCGCCGCTGCGATCGAGGGGCATTTCGCAGACGTTCGCAAACTCAACTGAGGAGAGTCCAAATGAAGGCACTTTTGGTCATGCTTGCCGCTGTATTCGTGCTCGCCGCTTGCCAGACAATGGAAGGCTTCGGCCGAGATGTCGAGAAGGTCGGCTCGAAAATCGAGGACAAAGCGAAAAAGTAAATTTGATGCAGAAGTTTGACGTCCACACCGGGCTGGTCGCGCCGTTGGCGCGCGCGAACGTTGATACCGACGCAATCATCCCGAAGCAGTTCCTGAAATCGATTAGGCGGACCGGATTCGGTCCCAACCTCTTTGATCAATGGCGCTACTTGGATCGCGGCGAGCCCGGGATGGATAACGCTAAGCGGCCCCTCAACCCGGAGTTCGTGTTGAATCAGCTGCGGTATCAGGGAGCTTCGGTTCTGCTCGCGGCGAAGAACTTCGGCTGCGGATCGTCGCGCGAGCACGCGCCGTGGGCATTACTGCAATTCGGGTTTCGCGCTGTGATCGCGCCCAGCTTCGCCGATATTTTCTTTAACAACTGCACAAAGAACGGTTTGCTGCCGGTGGTGCTGCCACAGAACGTCGTCGATCGCCTGTTCGACGATGTCGCTGTACACGTCGGCTACCGTCTTACCGTGGATCTTCCGCGCCAGCGCGTCGTCGAGCCCGACGGTACTGAGCATGCGTTCGATGTCGCGCCGTTTCGCAAGCACTGTTTGCTCAATGGACTCGATGACATCGAGCTGACGCTGCGCCACAAAGACAAGATCGCGGCGTTCGAGAAAAAGCGCTTGACCGAGCAGCCCTGGCTCGCGAAGACGAGCTAGCGCCCTCGATGAACATCGCCGTGTTGCCGGGCGATGGCGTCGGCAGGGAGGTGGTTGCCGAAGCTGTCCGTGTACTCGAGGCGCTCGATCAGCGGTTCGAGTTTGAGTTCGCCGATGTTGGTGGCGTAGCGTACGAAGTGCACGGCCATCCGCTGCCGGATGCGACGCTGAAGTTGGCGCGGTCGGCGCAGGCGGTTCTGTTCGGCGCGGTCGGCCATCCGAAATACGACCAGGTCGAGCCCAGCGTGCGGCCGGAGCAAGCCATTCTCGGCTTGCGTAAGGAGCTGCATCTGTTCGCGAACCTGCGTCCGGCGATTTGCTATGCCGAGCTGACGCAGGCTTCGAGCCTGAAGCCCGAGCTGGTGTCCGGTCTTGACCTGCTGATCGTGCGCGAGCTCACGGGTGACATCTATTTCGGCCAACCACGCGGCCGACGCGCTTCACCTGATGGCGCCTTCGCCGGCGCGCCCGAGGCCTTCGACACGATGCGCTACACGCGACCCGAGATCGAGCGCATCGCACGCGTGGCGTTCGATGCCGCACGCAAGCGCCGCCACACCGTCACCAGTGTTGATAAGGCCAATGTGCTGGCGACATCCCAACTCTGGAGAGAGGTCGTTAAAGACGTGCACGCCGGCTACGGCGACGTGGCGTTGGACAACATGTACGTTGACAACGCCGCGATGCAACTGGTCAAAGCGCCAAAAAGCCTCGACGTGATCCTGACCGGCAACATGTTTGGCGACATTCTCTCCGACGAGGCCGCGATGCTCACGGGCTCGATTGGCATGTTGCCGTCGGCGTCGCTGAATGAAAGCGGCCAAGGCTTATACGAGCCATCGCACGGCAGCGCGCCGGACATCGCCGGCAAAGGAGTCGTCAATCCACTTGCAACCATTTTGTCGGCGGCGATGATGCTGCGGCATTCTCTTAAGCAGACCGAACAGGCAGAGCGAGTCGAGACCGCGGTCAAGCGCGCCTTAGCCGACGGCGCGCGAACGCCCGATATCTATAGCGAAGGCACGCGCAAAGTCGGGACGCGCGAGATGGCCGACGCCGTGATCAAAGCACTGAGGCAATCATGAAAGTAGGAATCGTCGGCTGGCGTGGGATGGTCGGATCGGTGCTGATGCAGCGCATGAGCGCGGAAAAAGACTTCGAGCTGTTCGACTCGGTGTTTTTTAGCACGTCGAATGCCGGCGGCGAAGCGCCCGAAGTCGCGCGAGGCGATCGCAGGTTGAGGGAAGCAAGTGACCTGAAAGCGCTCGCTGCGTGCGACACGATCGTGACCGCACAGGGCGGCGACTACACAAACAGCGTCTTTCCCAAACTGCGCGATTCCGGATGGAGTGGTGTTTGGATCGATGCTGCGTCCGCGCTGCGCATGAGCGACAACGCGATCATCATTCTCGACCCGGTGAACTTGCCGGTGATCAAGGATGCGCTTGCGCGCGGCGTCAAAAACTACATCGGTAGCAACTGCACAGTTGGATTGATGCTGCTTGCGCTCGACGGTTTGCTGAAAGCGGATTTGATCGAGTGGGTTACGGCGATGACGTATCAGGCAGCTTCCGGTGCAGGTGCGCCGCAGATGCGCGAGCTGATCGAACAAATGGGACAGCTCCATTCAAGCGCGCGCGAGCTGCTGGCCGATCCGGCGTCGGCGATTCTCGAGATCGATCACGCCGTGTCAATGGGTTTGCTGTCAGAGCAGTTGCCGGTACGCAGCATCGGTGCGCCGCTGGCGGGCAGCGTTATTCCCTGGATTTACGATGACCGCGGCGATGGAGTCAGCGGCGAAGAACGGAAGGCGGGCGCAGAAGCCAACAAGATCCTTGGGCGGCCGCCGATGGGCGAGAACGGCTCATTGCTGGTTGAAGGACTGTGCGTCCGCGTCGGAGCAATGCGCTGCCATAGTCAGGCGCTGACGATCAAGCTGCGCGCCGATCTGCCGCTGCCCGAGATCGAAAAGATCTTGGCCAGCGCTAACGAGTGGGTCACCGTTGTCCCGAACAATCGCGAAGACAGCATTCGCGAGCTTTCGCCCGCGAAGGTCACCGGCACGATGAGCATTCCGATTGGACGCCTGCGCAAGCTTGCGATGGGTCCTGAATACCTCTCGGCATTTACGGTGGGCGATCAGTTGCTGTGGGGCGCAGCCGAGCCGCTGCGACGAATGCTTCGGTTGCTATTGAACAAGTTGTAGCGCGGTCGCGGCAGCCTGTTGCTATTCGCATTTGCGAACCGCGGTGCTGACAAAAAGACGTGAGTTACGGCTATTTCTAAGCTTGCGACGGTAAGTCCATGATGTTATGTTCGAAAAACGTTGCATCCCTTCAGGGGGCGGAATGCCATCCCATAATAAATTTGCGCGCGCGCCTCTATGGTGCGCGCTTTCACTTGCGTTTGGTCTAGCCGTCAGCAGCCCGCAGGCTGATGCCGCAGGGCTGGGGCGCTTAAACGTTACCTCGGGACTGGGACAGCCATTAAGGGCTGAACTCGAGGTCACCTCCGTCGGACGCGATGAGCTACCGACGCTGCAGGTGAGGATGGCACCGCTGGCCGCGTTTCGAGCGGCCAACCTCGATTTCAACCCCGCGCTTACCAATTTGCGGTTTGCGCTCGACAAGCGTCCTGACGGCAGCTACGTCGTGCGCATCAGCTCTGCGGGACCCGTGAATGAGCCATACCTCGACTTGATGGTGGAGTTGACGTGGGCTACCGGACGCGTGATTCGCGAGTACACGGTGCTGCTGGATCCGCCATCGCTGCGCGCCGATGCACCGGTGGTTTCTCCGACCGTGCCTCCGGTTGCCACTGCGCCCTCGGTAACACCGCCGGCCGCGCGACCGTCCGCACCCGCGACATCAAGTCCGGGCTTGGCGGCAACGCCGTCGGGAGCGCCCGCAGCTTCGACGCGTACGACTCCGGCTGCACGCAGCTCCACGCCGAGCTCGACGCCGTCGACGCCGAGCGAAGGGTCATACGTGGTGAAGTCCGGCGATACGCTT
>DATLMT010000093.1:0-2078 GCA_035537135.1 Burkholderiaceae bacterium
CACTGGAAGCGCCGGCAGCGCCCGCGCATCGGGCAAGCCGCGGATGCATTACATAACTGAAGTGGGTGAACTGGTGGCGCACCTCGCCGAGCGACTCGTGCACCGCGATGCGCAAACCGTAGCGCCGATGCACGGCAGCGGCGATTTCGGCGGCGCTGGCCGAAGCGTCGAACTCGAGCAGGCTTAACAAACCACCCCAGATGCCAACCGAGGGACGCTGTTCTAGCAACACCGAACCGCTTTGATCTCTAAGCACCAGCACGATCGCCGTCCGCGTCGGACGTTGCTTCACCGGGCGCGGCGTCGGCAGCACGCCGGTCATCTGCTCGCGTAGTGCAACACAAGTTTCCGCCAGCGGGCACACGCCGCACTTCGGTCGCGCGCGTGTACATAACGTCGCGCCCAGATCCATCAGCCCCTGTGTGTAAGTACCGATCTGACCTACGGGCAGGAGCGCGTTTGCACGCTGCCAAAGGTCGCGCTCGACACTTGGAGTTCCCGGATACCCGAGCAGGCCGAAGTGGCGCGCAAGCACGCGTTTCACGTTGCCTTCGAGGATAGCGGCGCGTTGGCCGAAGGCGAGCGCAGCAATGGCGCCGGCCGTCGAGCGGCCGATTCCTGGCAGGCTCGCGAGGGCGTCGACATCCGAAGGAAACGCACCGCCGTGATCCCGTACAACGCGACGCGCGCACTCGTGCAGGTTACGTGCGCGCGAGTAGTACCCAAGCCCGGCCCAATGCGACATCACGTCTTCGATCGGCGCCTCGGCCAGCACGTTCACATCGGGGAAACGCCCCACGAAACGCTGGTAATAGGGGATGACCGTCGCCACCTGCGTTTGCTGCAGCATGATTTCGGACAGCCAGACCCGATACGCCTCGCGTGTGTGCTGCCACGGCAGGTCGTGCCGACCGTGCACCTGCTGCCACGCGATGATTTGATCCGCAAACTGACCCACACGTATTGCGTCAAACAGCGGCTACGCGGCCAACGCTTCCTCGTCGAGGATCTCTTCGACCTGCGCCCGATCACCGATGTCATGAATACGATCGGTCAGCCGTTTCAATACGGCCAGCTTGCTTTGAGCGTCCTCGAGCGCCTCTTCCAATTCGGCGATGCGCTCGTCGAGCGAACCTTGCGCATCCCTGATCTTGGAAACCGATTCGGCGCGCTTCTTCAGCTGGCTACGCTGCTCACGCACCTGAGTTTCGATCGGCGGCAACAGCGACTTGACCCACGCTTCTGTGTCGCGCTCCGCAGCAGCGAAAATTTCGCGCGACTTCGAGACGACGGTATCGAAAAAGCGCTCCATCAGCCGCCACTTTTCCGTGGTCAACACTGCAAGCGGCCCGAATTGCGACCTGTACGCCTGCTCGGCGTGCTCCAGATCAGCGATGTACGTGTCGAGCGAGAACGCCATCGGGGGCGACAGGCTCCACCCCAGATCTTCGGCAAAACGGCGTTGCACGCCGATCACCATTTGCTCGATTTCCAGCATCCGCACGTTCGCCGTGCGGAACATGTCACGCAACGTGGCAAAGTACTCCTTGACTGCGATCGACAACTGGGGTGACAGCTTGCTCTTCTTCATACGGTCGCGCGTGGCCACGACCTGGTCGCGCAGCGCCGCCACCCTGAGTCCAGCGAACAGCTGCTCGGAAAGTCTTGACAGCACCAGACGCGCGGCAACCATCCGACGCACGATCTCTTCGAACTCGTGCTGTTCAGAAACCGCTCGCTGCGTCATGCGCTCGATCGAGCTGTGATTTTTCCCCTGCAGTGAGCGCAGCTCGTACAACTGCTCGATCACGTTGCGTTCGCGCGCTGTAAAGGTCTGACGCAGTTCGGAGGCAACGCGCTCGACGCCGGTCACCGTCTGGTCACGGACGATCTTTTGTTTGGCTGGAACCAGTAATTCGATCAGTGCTTCTTCGAGCAGCGGCAGCCGGCTTGCCTGCAGCAACGCCTCGTCGCCCTGAACTTTGGCCACCAGCCCTTTTTGCGCGGAGACCGGAAACACGCGCATTGCTTCGAGGTCGAGCGTGGAGGCAACGGCAGCCACCTGCCGCCGCACTTCC
>DATLMT010000094.1:0-4514 GCA_035537135.1 Burkholderiaceae bacterium
CGTGGGACCAGGCACTCGACATCATCCTGCAGAGCAAAGGTCTCGACATGCGCAAGAACGGAAACGTGGTGCTGGTTGCGCCGCGTGACGAGATTGCCGCCAAGGAAAAGCTCGAACTCGAAGCGCGCAATCAAATCGCCGATCTGGAACCGTTGCGCTCGGAGGCCTTCGTCGTCAATTACCAGAAGGCAGAAGATGTTCGCAAGCTGCTTAGTGACGAAAAGCAACGCTTGATCTCAAAGCGTGGCAGCGTTGCGGTGGACCCACGCACCAATCAGCTTTTCGTCCAGGACACGACCGCGCGACTCGAAGATGTACGCCGGTTGCTGCAGCGGATCGATATTCCGGTGCCGCAGGTGCTGATTGAGGCCCGGATCGTAGAGGCTGATGATCGGTTCAGCCGCAACTTGGGTGTCAGGTTCGGTTATGGCCGCGTCACTAATGAAGCGGCGGTCGGGGGAAGCAACTCGCTTCCATCGTTACCCGGGACTACCGGCGGAACCGTGGGGACCGGTGGCGTTAGCGTAATAAATTCGAATAACGTCAACTTGCCTGCTGCGGGCATTGGTGGCTTTAACCCCGGCTCGTTTAACCTTACTTTATTCAACAGCAGCCTGACTCGGCTAATTAACCTTGAGCTAAATGCGCTTGAAGCGGACGGTCGAGGGAAAATCATTTCCAGCCCGCGTGTTGTAACAGCGGATAAGGTCAAGGCCGTGATCGAGCAGGGAACTGAGATACCTTACCAACAGGCCACCTCCAGCGGAGCGACATCCGTCGCCTTCCGCAAGGCGGTTCTAAAGCTTGAGGTAACTCCACAAATTACGCCCGAAGGCGCGATTTTTCTCGATGTGAAGGTTAACAAAGACAGCCGCGGTGTCGAGACGACTGCTGGGCCTGCGATCGATACAAAGAATGTGCAGACCCAGGTGTTGGTTGAAAATGGTGGCACCGTGGTGTTGGGCGGGATCTATGAACAGCAGGATAGGACAACGGTCACCAAAATACCGTTGCTTGGTGATTTGCCCGTAATAGGCAACCTGTTCAAAAATACTGCGACGCTTAACGATCGCACCGAGTTGATCATCTTCATCACACCGCGCGTTCTTTCGGAGCGGGTAAACGCGGCGATGCGTTGATCGGACACCAGCGTAAAAAGGGCCGCTTAATGCGGCTCTTTTTTTTCCGAAGCGCACCAATGCCGCTTTAGGCTGATGCAAACAGAACCGCGCTCTGTGTTTCTAATCGGCATGATGGGCGCCGGCAAGTCGACTGTTGGAAGGTTGCTCGCGCAGCAGCTGAACTATCAATTCGTCGATGCCGATCGGGAGTTGGAGGCGCGTAGCGGCGTCGCAATTCCAACGATTTTCGAGATTGAGGGCGAAGCTGGCTTTCGCCGGCGCGAGATCGGGCTCCTGTCCGAATTGACGCAGCGCGGAGGCATCGTGCTGGCAACAGGTGGCGGCGCCGTTCTGGACGCAGAGGTTGCCGAGGCGATGCGAGAGCGCGGCCTCGTAATTTATCTGCGGGCAAGCGCGGACGAGATCTATCGGCGTACCCGCCAGGATCGATCGCGGCCGCTGTTGCAAACAACGAATCCCCGCGCGCGAATTGATGAGTTGCTGTTACAGCGTGAGCCACTTTACGAGAAGGCTGCGCATTTGGTATTCCAGTCTGCTGCCTCGAATCCGCGCCGGCTGGTCACGCGGCTGATCGAGCATCCACAGCTGAAAGCGATCGTTGTTCGAAGCGCTTGATGTCGTGGCACGCGGTGCGCGACTTAAACTGCAGCATGCGGTGCATTAACGTCAATCTGAAGGAACGCTCGTATCCGATTGCGATCGGCAACGGGCTTCTTGATCGGTTGCAGCAATTTGTCGCGCCGCTGGCGCCTACCTCAACGTTGATTGTGACTAACGAGGTAGTCGCTGCGCTTTACGCGCGGCGTGCCCAGGCTGCGCTGCCGGCACCGGCCGTCGGGGTTGTTGCACTTCCAGACGGCGAGCAGCACAAGCAATGGGCGGCGGTTTCGCATGTCCTTAATTGTCTGGTGAAGGCGCATGTTGACCGGCGTGGGGTAATCATCGCGCTTGGTGGTGGAGTAGTTGGCGATATCGCCGGGTTTGCCGCGTCTATCTACTTGCGGGGCATCCGTTGCGTGCAAGTTCCTACGACTTTGTTGGCCCAGGTCGACTCTTCAGTAGGTGGTAAGACCGGCATCAACCACGAAGGTGGGAAAAACCTGATCGGTGCATTTCATCAGCCGTCGGCGGTAGTTAGCGACACCGATACCCTGCAGACACTACCGGCGCCAGAGCTGTCAGCCGGTCTCGCCGAAATTTTGAAACACGGCCTGATTGCCGACTCGGCTTACTTCGAGCGCATGGTGGCCTCAATCGATTCGCTGCGCGCGCACGATGCATCGGCATTGGCTGATGCCATTGCCGGATCGTGCGAGATAAAGGCATCGATCGTCGCGCGCGACGAACTGGAGCTCGGAGAACGAGCGCAGCTCAACCTTGGTCACACCTTCGGTCACGCGATCGAGGCGATGACCGGGTACTCGCGGTGGTTGCACGGCGAGGCGGTCGGCTGCGGTTTGGTGCTGGCAGCGGAGCTTTCGCGCCTTATTGGATCGCTAGCGGCGTCTGATGTGAAGGTTATCGAGACAGCGGTAGAAAGCGCAGGTCTGCCTACGCGCGTCGATGGTCTTTCGGCGTTAGGCGCCATTGAAGTGATGCGCGGCGACAAGAAGGTGGATGCGGGCCAAGTGCGGTTCATTGTTTTGGAACGCATCGGCCGCGCAACACAGCGCACGGTTCCGCAGCCCTTGGTGGTGCAGGCGCTTACCTCCCGCGGATTCGTATGAGCCAGATTCAGATCGAAAATGGGTTGCTCGCGCCCTTCGCTGCGCATGCCGCTCGATCGCGCGGCCGGATGCATTCGGAAAGCGATCCGGTCAGCCGCACGCAATTCCAACGCGATCGCGATCGCATCATCCACTCGACTGCGTTTCGTCGGCTCGAGTACAAAACGCAGGTCTTCGTCAATCATGAAGGCGATTTGTTTCGAACGCGCCTGACTCACTCGCTGGAAGTGGCGCAAATCGGACGCGCGGTGGCGCACAACCTGCGGCTGAATGAAGACCTGGTCGAAGCGATCGCGCTTGCCCATGACCTTGGCCACACGCCCTTCGGACACGCGGGTCAGGATGCGCTGCACGAGTGCATGAAACCGCACGGCGGGTTCGAGCACAATCTGCAATCGCTGCGCGTGGTCGACGTGCTGGAGGAGCGCTATGCGACGTTCGATGGACTGAATCTGACCTTTGAGACGCGCGAAGGGATTCTGAAGCACTGCTCGGTCAAAAACGCGCGCCACCTTGGTGATGTCGGCAAGCGATTCCTGACCAAGCAGCAGGCCAGCCTGGAAGCGCAAATCGCCAACCTTGCCGACGAGATTGCATATAGCAATCACGATATCGACGATGGCCTGCGTTCGGGCTTACTGCACGTATCGCAGCTGGAGCGCGTGCCTTTGTTCGCTCGCCATTTGGCGACTGTGCGCGCCGAGCATCCGGCACTTGCGGAGCGCAGAACGGTTCATGAAACGGTGCGGCGCATGATTAATACGCTGGTTGTCGATTTGACTGACGAGTCGCGTCGCCGCATTGCCAGCGCTGCGCCTGCCGATATCGACGCGGTTCGCGCCGCGCCGCCGCTGGCGGCATTTTCGGATTCGATGCGGCGGGACGCAGATGAGCTCAAGTCGTTTCTGCACGGCGAGCTGTATCGCCACTACCGCGTGATGCGCATGTCAACGAAGGCACGGCGGATTGTCGGAGAACTGTTTGGCGCCTTTATCGAAGAACCGAGGCTGCTGCCGGAAGATCATCAGAAACGAGCTGCACTCGACGCGCCCCGCGCAATAGCGGACTACGTAGCAGGCATGACGGATCGATACGCGATCAAGGAGCACCGGCGGTTATTTGCCGTCGACGCTTAGCCGTTTCGCATCGCGGCAACCCGCGTTCGTCAGCTGACCTGCGTTTGCGGTTGTAAGGCGTGCTGCGTCGCAGTAAAGTGGCATCTACTCTGGGGCCTCGATGCTTTCCGATCAACAAAGTGCTGCCGTCGATCATGCCGCCCGGCATGGCTTGTACGCGAGTTCCAACGAACACGACGCGTGCGGCGTGGGCTTTGTCGCGAACATCAAGGGCCGACCCAGTCACGCGCTGGTCCAGCAGGCACTGCTGATCCTGCAAAACCTGAACCATCGCGGCGCTGTCGGTGCCGATCCTCTGTGCGGCGACGGCGCGGGCATCCTGCTGCAGATCCCAGACGCGTTTTACCGCGAAGAGCTGGCGAAGCATTCCGTAACGTTGCCGCCGCACGGTGAATACGGCGTCGGCATGATCTTTTTGCCGCGCGAACACGCCTCGCGTCTGGCGTGCGAGCAGGAACTGGAACGCACGGTGCGCGCCGAGGGGCAAAGCGTGCTCGGCTGGCGCGATG
>DATLMT010000095.1:0-10057 GCA_035537135.1 Burkholderiaceae bacterium
GGTGCGACGATGTCGACGCCAGACTGCGCCTGTAGCAGCGCCTGCTGCGTCAGGATGGCCAGCGTTTCGTCGTTCAGCACATAGCCCGACGGGTCGACGACCCCGTCCTGTCCGTGGGTCGTATAGGGATCGAGTGCGACATCGGTCAAAACGCCTAGCTGCGGGAATCGCTGCGTCAGTTGACGCGCAACGCGGGGCACGAGGCCATCCGGATTCGTTGCCTCCCGACCATCAGCCGATTTCAGCGATTGCTCAACCGCCGGGAACAGCGCGATGACCGGAATTGTCAGGCGTACGCACTCCTCCGCAATCGGCAACAGTCGGTCGAGCGATACACGCTCGACGCCGGGCATCGACGCCACCGGTTCGACTCGCTTCTCGCCATCCAGAACGAACACCGGGTAGATCAGGTCGTCGGTTGTCACCCGATGCTCACGCATCATCCGCCGCGAAAACTCGTCGTGCCGCATCCGGCGCATTCGGACGGACGGATACCCACCTAGGATCTGCATGCAAGCTCCTGTTGCCCTTTCTGAACCTTGCACCTTCTAGCGGCTGTGCACCGCAACGTCAACTGCGCAGCCACCCGGAAAGGATGTAGGCCAGCTCGTCGATGCCTTGCCGCTTGAGTGCCGAAAACAACTGTGCTGTAGCACGCGAGCCTATGTGCGAGGCGCGCTCCTGAGCCGTCGCCATCGCAATTTTCTTCTCGGAGTTGTTCAACTGGTCGGATTTGGTTAGCAGGAAATGCAACGATGGCTCGCTCCCGATGAAATCTATGAGCGCTTCATCGCCCGCCATCAGCGGCCGCCTTGCATCCATCACGATCACGATGCCAACCAAGGTCTGGCGCTGCGCCACGTATCCGCCGACCAGCTCGTCCCACTGGCTGCGTTGCGCCTGAGGGGCTTGTGCGAAGCCATAACCAGGCAAATCGACCAGCATTCCGCGCGCCACTATTTGCTTGTCTTCATCGCGCTCGGAAAGCTCGAAAAAATTGAGCAACTGGGTGCGGCCCGGCGTCTTGCTCGCGAAGGCCAGGCGTTTCTGACCAGTGAGCACGTTGATCGCGCTTGACTTGCCTGCGTTGGAGCGTCCCGCGAAAGCGATCTCCGGCAATGACGGCGCCGGCAAGTCGTCGAGCGCAGCGACAGACATTACGAACTTGGCGGAACGAAAGAGCTGCACGGTCGCGGCTATTGCGCCAGAGGCGCCACATGGGTTGCGTAGAATACGCGGCGCTTTGCTTCGTCAGCCGCTTTCACTTGGAGTACTTGTTTGATGAGATCTGCTAGTTGGCCGCGTTCGATGATCGCAATTAGCTTCGCGGGAAGCCTCGGCGCGGCGATCAACGCGCATGGTCAGATGAAGCCGGCGCCAAAGGTAGATCCGGCCCGCGGTCAGCAAATTGCTTCGCAAGTATGTGCTGCCTGCCACGGCGCGGATGGCAATTCATCAGCGCCGGCGAACCCGCGATTGGCGCAACAGCATTCCGAGTATCTTTACAAGCAACTGCTTGACTACACCGTGCGTCAGGGGCAGCAACGTCCGGCGCGCGAGAACGCGATCATGAATGGCATTGCGTCGCAGTTGTCCGATGACGACAAACGCAATGTCTCTGCGTGGTTTGCGAGCCAGACTGCGCAGTTAAATACCGCGCGAAACAAGCAATCGCTTGAGCTTGGGCAGCGGATCTGGCGCGCCGGCGTGCCCGAGAAGTCGCTGCCCGCGTGTTCGGGATGCCACAACCCCGCGGGCCAGGGCATTCCCATTCAGTATCCACGGCTCGCGTCCCAGCATGCCGAATATGCCGAAGTGACCCTGAAAGACTTTCGCCAGGGCACGCGTCGTAATAATCCAGCCATGCAGGAGATCGCGGCGAAGCTGTCGGACGCCGAGATCCGCGCCGTAGCGGATTTCGTTCAGGGGCTGCGGTTGAAGGACGCTGCGAAGTAATTGCTCCAGCCGCTTTACGGCAGGGGCGATTCTGAGGCGAACAATTGATCGATCGTTTCGCGTCGGCGCACGCAGTATGCGTGCGAGCCATCGATCATTACTTCGGCCGGTCGCGGCCTGCTGTTGTAATTCGAGCTCATTGCCATTGCGTAAGCCCCAGCACTCCCAATCGCCAGCAGGTCCCCTGACTGCAGCGCCAGGTCCCGATCACGCGCGAGCCAGTCGGCTGATTCGCACACTGGACCCACGATGTCGTAGCGCTCGGTGCGATCGCTTCGCGGCGCTACAGGCAGTACGTTCATCCATGCATCGTACATCGCAGGCCGAATCAGATCGTTCATTGCTGCGTCGACGATTGCGAAGTTTTTCGACTCGCCCGGTTTTACATATTCGACCCGCGTCAGCAGCGCGCCGGCATTGCCGACAATTGAGCGGCCGGGCTCAAAGATCAGCTTCTTGGCGCGGTGTCCGCGCGCATCGACTCGCTCAATCAACGCCGCAATAAGTTCCGAGATGCCTGGCGGCGACTCGTTTTGATAGCGAATCCCCAGGCCGCCGCCGAGATCGATGTGGCGCAGCGTGACGTTCTCGCGCTCGAGGGCGTCTACCAGATCGATGATGCGATCGGCGGCCTCGACATATGGCGAGATGTCTGTCACCTGCGAGCCTATGTGGCAGCCGAGTCCGACCAACTGCAACGCCGGTTTGTGGACGGCAATCCGGCACAGCGCCAGGGTGTCCGCGTAGGCAATTCCAAATTTGTTGTTCTTAAGCCCTGTCGAGATGTACGGATGTGTCTTAGCGTCGATATCTGGATTGACTCGCAGCGCAACGGGCGCCCGCTTATTCAGCCGCCGCGCCGCGGCGTCAATCCGATCGAGCTCTGACGACGACTCGACGTTAAAACACGCTACGTCCGCACTCAACGCAGCCTCGATCTCGGCTGCGCTCTTTCCGACACCGGAGAAAACGATCTTTGCGGCATCGCCGCCGGCCGCGAGCACACGGGCGAGCTCCCCGCCCGAGACGATGTCAAACCCCGCGCCGCGCCGCGCAAGCACGTCGAGCACCGCCAAGTTCGAGTTGGCCTTGACGGCATAACAGACGAGCGCGCTGCGATCGTTCAGCGCCAGCGCGTACTTCGCGTACGCGCCCTCAATGGCGCGGCGCGAATAGACATACAGCGGTGTGCCGAAGCGTTCCGCCAACGCGCCGAGTGCAATGTCTTCGCAGTAGAGATGGTTTTCGCGGTAGCTGTACCCCTCGCTGGCGGGCAGCGCAGCATTCATTTCTGCTCAGTGGTGGCAGGCACGTTCGGAAAGGGGCGCTCCACTGATTTCCCGGGCGCTTTCGATTGCTGCGCGGAAGGTGATGGAGGCAAAGTCAACGGCCCCTTTTGGCCGCAAGCACAGAGCACAAATAAGATCGCACTGGCGAGTATCGTTGCACCGAATCGCATGACGGCCAATCTAACATGAGCGAATCGGAGTTCCTTGAGTCGGCTGAGACGACGCTGTCGGCGATCGAGCGTGCAGTAGACGACTTGGATGTGGACATCGAAGCATCGCGCGCCGGCAACGTCTTGACCCTGGAATTAGGCAACGGATCGAAGGTCATCGTCAACAGCCAAACGCCGATGCAGCAGATATGGGTCGCCGGCAGAAGCGGCGCATTCCACTATGCACTCAGTGGCAATCAGTGGCTCGACACGCGCGACGGCAGCGAGTTGTACGCGTCGTTGTCAAAACTTATTTCAGCGCAGGGAGGCGAGTCTGTTGTGTTACGAGGCTAAACAGCCCGCTCGCAACTTTTGTGGCGGCTAGAAGATCTGTTCTCGCACGGACTCTCGTTTAACCTGCTCCTCAGGTGGCAGCATATCCTCCAGGCCGACGCTGGCTACGCCCTGTCCCGGTTGGTGTTCGACGAAGTAGTACTCGCCTCCAAGATTGACGACGCCGGTGGGAACCTGACGGATCGCTTCGGGCACGCCTTTAAGCGCTTTGCTCATGTATGAGATCCAGATCGGCAACGCCAGCCCGCCGCCGGTTTCACGCTCACCCAACGGGCGGGGCTGATCAAACCCCATCCAACCGACAGCGACTAGATCGCCGCCGTACCCTGCAAACCAGGCATCGTGAGAATCGTTCGTGGTTCCGGTCTTACCGGCGATATCGGGGCGCTTGAGCGCAGCACCGGCGCGCGCTGCGGTGCCGTAGCGCGCAACGTCTCTCATTAGGTTGTCCATTAGAAATGCATTACGGGCTCCAAGCACGCGATTGGCTTCGTCACCCGCTTGAAGCGGCTTGGCTTCCATCAGCACTTTTCCGGTTGCGTCCGTAATCCTGGCGACCAGATGCATGTTTGTTCGATAGCCGCCGTTGGCAAACACGGAATACGCGTTGAGCATCTGCCACGGAGTGACTGCGCCCGCGCCAAGCGCCATCGTCAAGTACGCTGGATGTCTTTCGGCGTCGAAGCCGAATCGCGTGACCCAATCTTGCGCGTAGCGGGGACCGATCGCCTGCAGAATGCGAATCGACACCAAGTTTTTCGAGCGCGCCAATCCTTGCCGCAGGCGCATCGGCCCGTCAAACTTGCCGTCGTAATTCTTGGGCTCCCACAGTTGCCCGCCGGTCAGGTTCGGATCGATGCTGATCGGAGCGTCGTTGATCAGCGTGCTCGGCATAAAGCCTTTTTCAAGCGACGCGGAATAAATGAATGGCTTGAAGCTCGACCCAGGCTGCCGCCACGCCTGCGTCACGTGATTGAACTTGTTCAGATTGAAGTCGAACCCGCCGACGAGCGCCTTGACCTGACCGTCCTTCGAACTCGCGGCCACAAACGCCGCCTCCACTTGGGGCAGTTGCACGATTTGCCAGACTTCCTTCTCGTCACGCGTCACCCGAATTACCGCGCCCGGAACGATCTTGCGGTTTGGCTGTGCCTTTGGAGACAGTGACGCTGCGGCAAAGCGCAGACCGTCGGGTTTGATCTCAATCGTCGAACCACCTTGCACCATCGCCTTCACCGCGGCCGCCGACGCTTCGAGCACAACCGCAGGCACGAGATTGGGACTGTCGATCGCTTCGATCAATGCATCTTCGATGCGCTGCTCGCGCACCACCGGGTCGGCGTTCAATTCGATGAAAGCCTCGGGGCCGCGATAACCGTATTTGCGGTCGTATGCGAGCACCTGGGTGCGCAACGCTGCATAGGCGATCTCCTGGTCATCCCGGCGCAGTGTCGTAAACACATTCAGCCCACGCGTGTATGTCTCATCGCGGAATACTTCGAATACCAATTGCCGCGCCAGCTCGGCTGCATATTCAGCGTGCAGCCGCACCTTGAACGCCTGCTCGACCGCGTAATTCGCTGCGCGCGGCTTCAACTCCTGCGCAAGGGCCGCGTCGTGCGTCGCCTGGTCGATATAGTTGAGCTGTAGCATGCGAGCTAGCACGTACTGCTGACGGCCCTTGGCCCGCTTTGGATTGACGAACGGGTTATAGGTCGCGGGGGCTACAGGCAAACCGGCCAACGTCGCGATCTCGGCGGTCGTCAGATCCTTCAGCTTCTTGCCGAAATAGATCTGCGACGCTGACGCAAACCCGTAAGCGCGCTGGCCGAGAAAAATCTGATTCGCATAAACCTCGAAGATTCTGTCCTTCGAAAGCGACGATTCGATCTTGTATGCAAGCGCAATCTCGTACAGCTTGCGCACGTAGCTGCGTTCGGAGCTGAGAAAAAATGTCCGGGCCAACTGCATCGTGATCGTGCTGCCGCCTTGCCCGCGGCGCCCCGATGCGAAATTGGACACGAACGCCCGCGCGAGCCCCGCGTAGTCGACACCATGGTGCTGGTAAAAGCGGTCGTCCTCGGCCGCCAGGATCGCTTTCTTCAAGTCGTCGGGAATCTCGGACAACGGCACAAACTCGCGCCGCTCTTCGCCGAATTCGCCAATCAGTATCCCGTCCGCGGTCCAGACACGCAGCGGTATCTTCGGCCGGTAGTCCGTCAATGCGTCGATCGGGGGCAGGTTCGAGTAAACGATCGCGAACACGAACACGCCGAGCAGCACCCCCGTTGCCAAGCCGCCGGCTGCCACCAACGCCACGGCGCTCAAGACGCGCCAATACCACGGCCGCGTTGGGCGGGGTGCGTCTTCGTCGTCGAAATTACGGTAGCTCACGTGTTTGTTTTATGGTGACCGTGTAGCCGCCGTTTGCAACGGCGAGTTGGGCGTGTGAGCGACCGCTTTTTTGCGCTTCGCTGCGAAAGGAGTACGAGATTATAGGAGTCGGTATGCACAAGCGCGGTCGGTTTGCGCCACGTTCGACGCTGCCGGTAGAAGGATGTTCATTGTTAATCCCTCAAAGAGGGCACGATTAGGCCGAACACGGGGCTTGTGTGGGTTTTGCGTATGTTGATAGGATTTCACGTAGCGTCCAACAAGTCTGCGGTAAACGCTCGAAACATAAGGAAAAACGGGTCTCGTTCAGGCGCATGCCGCTCGGGATCTAGGGGATCGGGGGAGCGGCACGGCCGTTTCTCCGTTCATCGTCTCGCTGATTCAAAGGGTGCGTCGTCGAGCACTCGTTTACGCGCCGCCTGCTGGGAGCACCACCTTGGCCTTTGATCTGCCTTTTTCGCCGAAAGCGCCGCCCCTGATCGGACTCGATATCGGCTCGTCAAGCGTGAAGATTGTCGAGCTGTCCGAGGCTGGCAAAGGGACACTGCGCCTGGAGCGCTACGCCATCGAACCACTGCCGCGGGGCTCGGTCGTCGACGGCAACGTGGACAAGATCGACGTAGTAGCTGAAGCGGTCCGCCGTGCATGGCGCCGCGCAGGCGGCAAAGTCAAGAACGTTGCTATGGCTTTGCCGGCGTCGGCCGTTATTACGAAGCGGATTGCGCTGCCGGCCAACCTGCGTGAGGAAGAGCTTGAGATGCAGGTGGAGAGCGAGGCCAATCAATATATTCCGTTTGCGCTTGACGAGGTCAGCCTGGATTTTCAGGTGCTGGGGGCGATTCCTAATGCGCCGGACGACGTCGAGGTGTTAATCGCGGCTTCGCGCAAGGAAAAGGTCGAGGATCGCGTTGCCGTAGCGCAGGCTGCGGGATTAAAGCCGATGGTGGTCGACGTCGAGTCGTACTCGGCGCGCTCAGCCATCGAGCGGCTGATCGAGCAGTTGCCTAACAATGGCGAGGGCCTGGTCATCGCGGTGTTTTATATCGGCGCGAACACGACCAGTGTCACGGTGATGCACGATGGCGAAGCGATCTATGAGCGTGAGCAGCCGTTCGGTGGCCAACAGCTTACCGGCGACATTTCTCGCACGTACGGAATTCCGAGCGAGGAAGCCGAGCAGAAAAAGCGCAGCGGCGATTTGCCGGCCGACTACGAGACTGTGGTACTGAAACCTTTCATCGATACCGCAACAATTGAAATTACGCGCGCGTTGCAGTTCTTTTTCACGTCGACGCCATACAGCCGGGTTGATCAGATCATGCTGGCTGGCGGCTCGGCGGTTCTGAGTGGGCTCCCGGACGCCTTGATGGAGCGTTCCCAGGTCCCGGCGTCGGTGATCTCGCCGTTCAAAGGTATGGAAATTTCTTCAGGCATTCGTGAGAAGCAGTTGCGACTCGACGCGCCGGCGCTGCTGACGCCGTGCGGTTTGGCGATGCGGAGGTTCGACCGATGACAACGCCGCGCGTCAATCTATTGCCGCATCGCGAGGCTCGGCGCGAGCGGCAGAAAAAAGTCTTCTGGTTTATGACCGGCCTGTCGGTGGTGGCAGGATTACTGACCATCGCTGTTGTGTGGACCGTCTTGCAGGGCTACATCTCCAACCAGGAGTCTCGCAATGAATTTGTGCGTGCAGAAAACCGCAAGCTGGATACCCAGATCAAGGAAATCGCGTCGTTACGCGCCGAGATTGACAGTCTGCGTGCACGCCAACGAGCGGTCGAAGATTTGCAGGCCGACCGTAATTTGCCTGTTTACCTGATTGATGAAGTGGCCAAGCAGGTGCCGGAAGGTATTTACCTGCGTGGAATCAAACAGGAAGATCGCAGAGTCAACGTCAGTGGCTGGGCGGCTTCAAACGAGCGAGTGTCTGAGTTCCTGCGTAACTTGCAGAACAACTCGCGCGTGCTCGAGCGTCCGGAGCTGATTGAGATCAAAGTCGCCGGCACGGGCCCACAGGGTATCAATCGCCGCGTTTTTGAGTTTTCGCTGAACTTTTCGTTAAAGCAAACGCCGGAGCGTGCGCTGATGCAGGCCCAGCCGGGCGCTAAATCAACGGTTGTCCAGACCGCGCCTGTGCCCACGGCGGTGCAAACGACGCCGAATCTCAAGTCGTCCGCGGCAAAGTAATAGTTCGAAACGAGGAATCGATGGCCACCGGTCGTAGTCTCGCATCACAGTTTCAAGGCTTGAGCCTGGATAACGTCGGCGCATGGCCGGCCGCACCGCGCATCACGATGTGGCTGTTCCTGATCGCGATGTGTGCCGTAGGTGGCTGGTTTGGGTTGTGGAGCGGCCAGAAGGAGCAGCTTGAGCAACTGCAGGCCGAGGAACAGAAGCTCAAGGATGAGTACAAGAGCAAGCTGCAGCAGGCCATCAATCTGGAGGAATTGCGAAAGCAGAGAGAGCAAGTCAGCCAGTATGTGCTTACGCTTGAGAAGCAGCTGCCGAGCAAGTCCGAAATGGACGCACTGCTGTCCGATATCAACCAGGCTGGTGTCGGGCGCGGGCTCGACTTTGAATTGTTCCGCCCAGGGCAGACGAACGTGCGCGAGTATTACGCCGAGCTGCCGATTGCGGTCAAGGTTTCAGGTAAGTATCACGACCTCGGGGCATTCGCCAGTGACATTGCCAACCTGCCGAGGATCGTGACTTTGAATAACGTGAACGTACAAACCGGGAAAGGCGGAAGCCTGACTTTCGACGCTACAGCGAAGACGTATCGGTATCTGGATCCTGAAGAGATCGCTGCGCAGCGTGCGGCCAAGGCAAAGCTCGAGAAGAAAGGGCCGGCCAAATGAGACCCTCGGCGATTTCAATGCGCCTTGGCGCGATTGCGATGGTTACGACAACACTGGCGGCGTGTGGTGGCGGCAACGAAGTCGAGCTGCGGACGTGGATGGAAGATACGCGCAAGACGATGCGGCCCACGACCCAACCAGTGCCCGAGCCGAAGCAATTCACGCCGTTTAGTTATGAAGCTAAAGCGCTGATTGATCCGTTCGATCCGCAAAAGATGATTCTGGCGGCCGCGCGGCAAGCGCAATCGCGATCGAGCACGAGCACCATCAGGCCGGATCTCGATCGCCGCCGGGAGATGTTAGAGGGCTATCCACTGGATCAGCTCAAGATGGTAGGAACACTGCGCCAGGCTGGCAATCAGGTGGCGTTGATCGATGCCGCTGGGCAGACGTACATGATTCGCCGCGGCAACTATATGGGACAGAATTTCGGCTTGGTCACCAAGATTTCAGAAACAGAAGTGGATTTGAAGGAAATCGTTCAGGACGCCGCAGGCGAATGGATTGAACGACCCACCAAGTTGGAATTGCAGGAAGCCGCCCAGAAGCCAACCGGGCAACAAGGGAGTAAGCGATGAGTATCAGAGTCCAAAGTGTGGCCGTGTGCTTGTCGCGAGTAGCGGCGACGCTGGGCTTAATAGCGACCGTTGGAGCAGCTTCCGCACAAACGGCGGGTGGCGATGCTGGCAACGCAATCGAACGCGTTGACGCAACTCAGACCAGTACCGGGGTGGTCGTCAGTATTGATCTGAAGAACGCACCACAGGCGGTCCCCGCGAGTTTCTCGGTGGCAAATCCAGCGCGGGTCGCGCTTGACATGCCTGCGACGGTCAACGGCCTCGGCAAGAACGTGGTTGAGTTGAACCAGGGAGACGTACGTTCGGTGAACGTCGTTCAATCGGGAGGGCGCTCGCGCGTAGTTGTAAACCTCAAACGCCCGATGACGCACACGGTGACGCTCGACGGGAAACGCGTGCTAATTGCCCTTGGAGGCGCTGCGGATACCAGCACCTTCCGCGCACCGCCTGGCGCCGCGACGATGGCGCAAGCCTCGCCG
>DATLMT010000096.1:0-3935 GCA_035537135.1 Burkholderiaceae bacterium
GGAAACAGCGCGTAGCTTTGAAACACCATGCCAACGTTGCGCTTCTCAATTGGCACCGGAGTGACATCGGCGCCATCGAACAACACCTGTCCACCGTCATCGGGCGATTCCAGCCCGGCAATGATGCGCAGCGTCGTGGTCTTGCCGCAGCCCGAAGGTCCGAGCAGCACGATCGTCTCGCCTGCAGCAATCTCGAGGTCGATCGGCTCGAGCGCGCGCGTGCCGTCGTCGAAGGTCTTTGCACACCGGCGAATCTGAATTGGGATGCCGCTCATGCTTGCTCGTTTGCTCGCATTGGCCGGGCGAGGTTCACCGGCTGCGACGCCCATTGCAAAGCAATCAGCAGCGGAATGATGATGACGAAAAAGATCAGCGTGTAGGCAGAACCGACTTCAAGCCGGAGTGATGCATAGGCATCGGCCAGTCCGACCGGCAGCGTCGGGGTCAGCGGCGTGTGCAGCAGAAGCGTCATGTTGAATTCGCCGATCGACAACGTCACCACCATCAGCGAGCCGGCAACGATGCCCGCCCGGCAATTCGGCAATACGATGCCGAAAAATCGCTGCGTGAAACTGGCGCCGAGGCTGCGTGCACCTTCTTCGAGCGACTTCAGATCGATCGATGCCAGCACCGCGAGCACGCTGCGCACCATGAACGGCAGCGTGAACAGCACGTGCCCGACCAGGATGATGAGCCAGCTGCGGCGAAATCCGCCCCAGTTACCGAACGTGACGATCAGCGCAAGCGCGGTGGCCAGCCCCGGAATTGCTACTGGCATCACCAGCAACTCTTCGATCACGCGTGTGGCAGCGTTGTTGGCGCGTGCCAACGCATACGCCGCAGGCACACCGAGCAGCAATGTGCATGCGAGGCACGCCAATGCGATCTGTATCGAAAGCAGAATCGTGTGCCGGTAATCGTTCCAGACCTTAATCACCCATTCGAGCGTGACCCCGCTCTCGATCCCAATAAAGTAGTTGCGCGTTACTCCGGCCAGCATCGACATTCCCACTGGAACGATCAGGAACGCGCACACGACGATCGTGAACGCAAGCAGCGGCCAGAACCAGAGCGACCGCTGCGTCTTGCGCATCGACTATCCCGCCGCAGCGACGGTCGTGCCGGCTGCCGTGCGAACCGTTGCCAACACCGCCCATGTCAGCGCCCCGAGCACGAAAGACAGTGCCGCCGCCGTCGCAACGTTCGCCTGCAGCGTGAACTCGGTGTAGATCACCATCGGCAGCACGTTGATTCGCGTCGCCAAAGTAAACGCAGTCCCGAAAGCGCCCATTGCAGTCGCAAAGCAGATTGCTCCGGCCGAGAGCAGCGCAGGCTTCAGCGCAGGAACGATCACATCACTCACTACGCGCACCGGCCCGGCACCGAGCGAGCGTGCCGCTTCTTCCAGTCGCAGATCGAGCTTCTCCGCAGCCGCCATGACCGTAAGAATCGTGCGCGGGATCGAAAAGTACAGATAGCCTAGAAACAGTCCTGCCATCGAATACGCAAACACGATCCGCTCACCTATTAGCCGCTCGCTGATGTCCGGAATCAGACCCTGCCGTCCGGCGAGCATGATCACCATGAAGCCGATGACAACGCCAGGAAATGCTAGCGGCAGCGTCAGCAACGCCGCCAGCAAGGCCCGCCCGCGAAACTGCGCGCGTGTCAGGAACACGCCAGTAATGCCGGAAATGATCAACGTCGCTGCAGTGGTGGCCGCTGCCAGCGCGACCGTGGACACGAGGCTGCGCAGATACTGCTCGTCGGTCAGCACGGCGGTGTACGCACTCCAACCGCGCGCACCCGAGCCGCCGATCAAAAACAGATTGCCCAGCGGCAACAGAAAAAAAGCGATAAACACGACCGCGGCCGGCAGCAGCAACCACAGCAGAATCGGACCGTCACTGCCAGGTGAAGTGCGAAGCCGGCCGGAAGCCGGCGTCGCGATGCCGGCTTCGGCCGCGCGGCTCACTCGCCGCTCACCCCACGTCTTTCCGATACCGCTCGCCGATCACTTTTGCCACGGTCGATAGCTTGAAGACGTCGATCGGCCGCGCGCGGGCGTATTCGGAATCCGCAATGAAGCGCGCACGCACGTCGGCGCTCATCGCGGCCGGAAATACCGGACGCAGGAATGCATTTCCCCAATGCCGCTGACCTTCATCCGACAAGAGAAAATCGAGCATCTTCTTGCCCTGCTCCGGATTCGGACCGCGCGCGACCAGTCCCATTACGTACGGCAGCTGCTGCGTGCCTTCGCGCGGAATCACAAACTGCACCGGGGCTTTGTCGGTGTACTGCGCGCGATACGCGTTGAAGTCGTAGTCGAACAGGATCGGAATCTCGCCCGACAATACGCGCGCATACGCCGTTTGAGTCGGCACGATCGGATTGTTCGCCTGCAACTGTTTGAAGTAGGCGATCGCAGGGTCGAGGTTCTCGTAAGTGCCGCCTAGCGCGAGGTTGACTGCGATCACGCCGACCTGACCCACCGCGGCGCTGGACGGATTCAGATAACCCACCATCCCCTTGTAGTCGGGATTCGTCAGGTCGCGCCACGACTGCGGCACCGGCTTGCCGCGCAGCGCGGCGGTGTTGATGAACAAACCCAATGTGCCCGAGTGAATCGTGAACCAGTATCCGTCGGGATCTTTCAGGCCCGCCGGAATGTCGTTCCACCGTTGCGGCTTGAACGGTGCCAGCACGCCGGCTTCGCGCGCCTGCGGACCGACTTGACCACCAAGGTACGTGACGTCGGCGACCGGGTTGCCTTTCTCGGCAATCAGCGCTGCCAGAGATTGCCCCGAATTCTTGTTGTCGGGCGGCACCGAAATGTTGAGCTTCTGGTTAATCAGCTTCAGCATGCCGCCCCAGTCAGCCCACTCGGGCGGGCAGTTGTAGCAAATGGCACGCTGCTGCTGCGCGAACAGCGGCCACGGAACCGCTGTGGACGCGCCTGCAATTGCCGCAGATGTGAGAAGTCGGCGTCGGTTCATGATCTCCTCTCTGGTTTCCTCTCTGGTTTTAAGCGCTGGTGTCATTTAATTCTAAGGCGGAAATCGCGACCGAAGCGTGACCTTACTTGCACACTCTTAGTAAACTGCCGCCCCTGCGCGATGGGCGCGCACTGCTCGCATGCTTCCCTCGCACAAACGACAGATTGCCGGCTTGATCGAAAGGGCATGCGCGCAGCTCGGCGTGACGGGTATTCCGATCACGCTCGATCGACCAAAGGTCGAAGCGCATGGCGACGTTGCTACCAACATTGCACTGCAGGTCGCCAAGGCTCAGAAGAAGAATCCACGAGAAGTCGCCGCGGAAATCGCAGCCGCGATTCGAAACTCTCCTGATTTTTCATCGCTGCTTGACGCACTCGAAGTCGCCGGCCCTGGCTTTATCAACTTGCGGCTGGCCGCCAGCGCCCGGCAGCAGGTCGTCAGCGAAGCGCTGAATCAAGCCAGCCGTTTCGGCACGACGCAGGCGCACGCCGGCAGGCGTGTCATGGTCGAGTTCGTATCGGCTAACCCGACCGGACCGCTGCACTTGGGCCACGCGCGGCAGGCAGCGCTGGGCGATGCACTGGCCAATTTGTTGGCGGCGCAGGGCTGGGAAGTCACGCGCGAGTTTTACTACAACGATGCCGGCGTACAGATCGCGAACCTGGCCCTGTCGGTGCAGTTGCGAGCCCGCGAGCTCAGCGGCGAAGCGATCGAGTTTCCTGAAACGGGCTACCGAGGCGAGTACATCGCTGAAATCGCACGCGACTATCTGGCCGCAGGCGGGGACATCGGCGATTTGACCGCGATTCAGCATTTCGCTGTCGCTTATCTACGCAACGAGCAGGATGGCGATCTCGCAGCGCTCGGGGTGCACTTCGACAACTACTTTCTCGAATCGTCTCTGTATAGCGACGGCAAGGTCGCCGCAGCGGT
>DATLMT010000097.1:0-9512 GCA_035537135.1 Burkholderiaceae bacterium
AGCGCAACACAATTTTGCGGATACCGTTTCAGGTCGGCACCAAAAACCTTGCGCGCTTCGGCAAAGCGATCAGCACGCAACAGCGCCTCACCCAGCATGTGGCGGGAAGGCAGCGGCCACACCGGTGGATCGTCGGCCACCAGCCGATCCTCGGCGGCCACCGCGGCGCGCGCGAAGCGCACCGCGTCAGCGCTCCTGTGGGCCGCGGTTGCAATCCCAGATTGCAGCTGCAGAGCAGCAACCGTCAAAACGTCAGAGGCTCGATGGACGTTTTTTACCTTTAAGCCGGCGTCGCGCGCCGCGCGCGAAGCATGTTGCAGTGACTGAAGCCGCATCCGAGCTGCGGCGACATCTCCGCGCGCAGCGTGTGCCCGGCCCATCGCAAAATGCGTTAACCCGCGCAAATGGAAGCCGTTGTCTGGGTTGTCCTGCACAAGACTCCATTGCTGCAGACGGACTTGAGTCAGCAGCGGCGCCGCCAGAAAGTGTTGACGAGCACCCGATTGCTCCTCAGCGCCTGCCGCAGCAGCGAGCTGGTCGGCGGCACGCACCGCAACGTCGTCATCGCCGCTCCATAGCGCTGATACCCACAGGTAATGCAAATTGTGAATGGCGTACTCCGAGCGAGCGCCGCTCGCGGCCCCGTATTCGTGATCCGCTCTAACCGCTGCCTCATTGGCCGCCACCGCCTCGCGATAGCGGCCCATGCGAAAGAAAATGTGCGAGGGCATGTGAACCAAGTGGCTGACCATCGGCGCCAATGTGCCGAGCCGCATGGCCGACGGCAGCGCTTGTTCATGCTGCGGCGAATCTTCGAACAGATGGATTCGATAGTGGTGCGCGCCCGGATGCGCCGGCGCCAGACTCAACGCGCGATCGAGCCACGCAATGATCGGCGGCGTCCATGCTTGCGGCTTACCGTCGGCGCGCCAATAGTCGTATACATGCGCGTTCATTGCTGCCTCGGCCGCGAGTACCGCGATGTCGGCATCGTCTGTGTAGCGCTTGGCCAGCGCCGCCATGGCATCCGCGTAAGCCACGGACAAGCTGTCTGAATCGCGCTGCGCCGAATAGCGCTTCGCCAGCGCGTCGATCAACGCGCGCTCCCGTGACCCCGGCGGTGCGGCAACCCGCGCCTGCACTATGGCGTCAAGCGCGACGGGTAAGTCGGCGGGGTTCATGTCGTGATTGATACTCGGGCCAAGCGCCCATGCGATGCCCCATCGGCACAGTGCGCACGCAGCGTCGAGCTGCGAAGCCGCGCGGAAAGAGCGCACGGCCTCGGCGAAGTCAAATCCCCAGCCGAACACCAGTCCCTGGTCGAAAAACCGCTGCGCTTCGGCATTACGTGACGCCGACGGGCCACGATAGTTACCGAACGCGAGCAGTCGCGCATTTGCGACTGGCAAGCTCGCCGAACTGACGGTGCAGACCTCCGCACGTATCGCTCCGTTCGGGGGCTCGGTCGCCGCCGCCGAAAACGCTGCTGCAAGGACGCTGCCAGCCAAAAAGGAGCGGCTCATCAGCAAGTCTACAAAATCAGTCCGTAAAGAACGCCAGCATCTGCGCACTCAGTAAGTCGGGCGCCTCCTCGGGAATATAGTGGCCGGTTGGCGTCGTACGGCCTGTTACTGCGTGGCGCGATCGACTCTGCCAATCTTCGACCGGGGAAAAAAGCTTGTTGACGACACCCCGCTCGCCCCACAGGACATGTAGCGGACACTCTAGTCGCTTATTTGCCTCGACATCGGTGCGATCGTGATCCAGGTCAATGGACGCAGCGGCTCGATAGTCTTCGCACATCGCGTGGATCGCCGCCGGCGTGAAGCAGCGCTCGTATTCAGCAAGCGCGCCAGGGTCGAATATGGCGGTGCCCTGCGAGCCCCACCCTCCAAGCTTGTTACGCAGATAGAAGTGGGGGTTCTGCGCGATCAACGTCTCGGGCAGAGGCTCGGGCTGAATCAGAAAAAACCAGTGGTAGTACAGCGTCGCGAAATCCATCGTTGTGCGCTCGTACATCGTAAGCGTCGGCGAGATGTCGAGCACCATCAAACGAACCACGCGTTGCGGATGATCGACCGCGAGGCGATGCGCAGCGCGGCCACCGCGATCATGGCCGCAGACAGAAAAGCGCTCGAAACCCAGCGCGCTCATCAGCTCTGTGGCATCCAGCGCCATCGTGCGCTTCGAATACGGGGCGTGGTCGGGTTGGCTCGGCGGCTTGTCGGAATCACCGTATCCGCGCAAATCGGGCATCACCAACGTAAAGCTCTCGGCCAATCGAGGTGCCACTTTGTGCCAGATCACATGCGTCTGCGGGAAGCCATGCAGTAGCAACAGCGGCGGCCCTTTGCCACCGTACCGGAAGTGAATGTCGACGCCATTGATGCGGCGCTTCTGCTGCCCGAATCCCGGAAACAGTTCCGCGCTCAAATATCCTCTCGCTTCTCTAACAATCCGACCAGAGTTTCGATTGCCACAACGATGCTTCGTGTGCGCACGGCATTGCGATCACCGGCGATGTGCTCCGTCCGCGTCTTGACCCAGGGTGCGCTTGACGAATCACGACGAATCGCCCACGCGAAACAAACGGTGCCTACCGGCTTGCCTTCGGAGCCGCCGTGCGGGCCTGCAATGCCGGTCACGGCGAGCGACACGTGCGCGCCATGCGACAACGCTCCCAGCGCCATCGCGCGCGCCACCGGCTCGCTGACCGCGCCGAAATCCCTCAAGTACGCTGACGACACGCCGAGCATCTGCATTTTTGCGTCGTTCGAGTATGTGATGAAACCGCGGTCGTACCACGCGCTCGAGCCAGGCACGAGCGTAATCGCGAAGCCAATGCCGCCTGCTGTGCAAGACTCCGCCGTGGCTAGCGTCAGGTGTTGCGCGCGCAGCGCGGAGCCCAGCCGATGAGCCAGCCGCTCGATCGTTTGCTCGGCGTCGTTCATGCAAAGATCCGCAGCACCTTGCGAGCGACACCGCTCACAATTCTGTGCTCAGCCTGCAGGCGCTGGGTTGCAATCATTGTTTGAAATGATCGTAAGCACCAATGCCAGTTTCCATCCGCTTCCCCTGCTCGTCCAGCACCGCAAGATCGGCGGCTGCCGTGATAACGCCGATGCGGGTCACGGGCGTCGTCCCTGCCGCTGCGGAGATGACGTCGGCACGAAGATGCGGCGGCGCTGTGAACAGCAGCTCATAATCGTCGCCGCCGGCAAGCGCGCAGCGCTGCTGTGTCTTAATGGGCTGCCGCTGCAGCACAGTTGACCGCGGGACGCGCGCCCACTCGATCACTGCGCCGACGCCGGACGATCGCAGGACGTGACGAATGTCGCCCACCAATCCATCTGAGACATCGATCGCGCTGCTTGCGATGCCAAGCAGCCGTTGCGCGAGCTGGACGCGCGGCGTCGGCTTCTGCAGACGGGCGCCGACGTATTCCGCCTCCGCGTCCGCAAGATCGACTTCGCCGCGCAGAAAAGCCAGACTAAGCGCAGCGTCACCCAGCTGATCGGAAACCCAAATGTCATCTCCTGCCTGCGCGCCCGATCGGAGCAGCGCGCGGCCTGAGGGTACGGTGCCCATCACAGTAATCGTGATCATCACGCTGCTCGGCGTGCGAGTCGTGTCGCCGCCGGCCAGCACGCACTGATGACCATCGGCCAGCGCGTACAGCCCGCGACTGAAATCGGTGAGCCAACGTTCCTCAACGCGCGGCAGCGCGATCGCAAGGAAGAAGCAGCGCGGAGTTGCCCCGCACGCGGCAAGGTCCGAAAGGTTGACGGCAAGAGCCTTGTGGCCGAGCGCGGCCGCATCGACGTTCGCAAAAAAATGGACGCCTTCAATCAACGTGTCGGTCGACACCGCCCACTGTTCGCCCGTACCCGCGGCGAGCAAGGCGCAATCGTCACCGGGGCCAAGCGCAACGTGCGAGTCTTTGTTCGTCGGACGTCTGAAAAATCGCTCGATCAGCTCGAACTCATTGATCGAATCCGAAGTGTTTTCGCGTCCGGTCAGATCAACCTCGTGCGGCAACCTCGGTTTCGCGCAGTCCCGCTGCGACCTTGTCGAGCACGCCATTGACGTATCGAAAGCCGTCCGCGCCGCCGAAGTTTTTAGCGAGCTCGACCGCTTCGTTGATCACCACACGATAGGGAATCTCGACCCGGTGCTGCAATTCGTAGGTGGCGATCAGCAGGATTGCGTGCTCTACCGGAGATAACGCGGACACAGCGCGGTCAAGATGCGGGCCGAACCGTGCGCGCAAGTCCACGGCATGGGTGATCGCGCCGCTGAGCACATCTCGATAATGCGCAACGTCGGCGCCTGCCTGAGATTCACCATCGTCGAGCGGCTCAGATTCGATCGCGGCGGCGTCACGCCCGGCGAGCAACCATTGATACAACCCCTGCAGCGCGAGTTCGCGCGCGCGGCGGCGCGCGCTGCGGCTGCTGCCCTTGTTGCCCCGTGCCGCGGGCATCGGAGAGACGGGCGCCGGCACGTCGGGATTACTCTTCGCTGGTGGCTGCGGCGCCATCTTCATCCAGCGCCCACAACAGGTTCGCCATTTCCACGGCGGTGCGCGCTGCGTCACGGCCTTTTTCGGCGACCCGCGCACGTGCCTGATCTTCAGTATCGGTCGTCAAGATCGCGTTGGCGATCGGGACGCCATAGTCGAGCGCAACACTCGCAAGTCCTCGAGCGGACTCATTGGCGACAACCTCGAAGTGATACGTATCGCCGCGAATGACGCAGCCGAGCGCAATCAGTGCATCGAAATCATTGGTAGCAGCGAGCTTGGCGAGTGCCAGCGGAATCTCGAGCGACCCTGGCACCGTGATGTGCGTGATGTCGTCTTCGTCAACACCGAGGGTGATCAGCTCGTTCATGCAAGCCTCCGTCAGCGCGCGGCCGGCCCACTCGTTGAAGCGCGCCTGCACCAGCCCGATCCGCAGATCCTCGCCGTCGAAATCGGGCGCTATGAAATCTTTGGCCATCAGCAAGCAGCTTAGTCTTCCAGATAGCCTGTGACCTGGAGCCCGAAGCCTGCCATCGACGGCATCTTGCGTGGCTTGGCCAGCAGCTTCATCCGCCGTACGCCGAGATCGCGCAGAATCTGCGCGCCTACACCATACGTGCGCAAGTCAGCCGTCGGCGAACGCGCGGGTTCGGCGCCGCCGCGGGTCGAGTCAAGGCGCGCAAACAACTGCTCGGACGCTTCGCCGCAGTTCAGCATCACCAGTGCTCCGCTCTCGCTGCGGGCAATGCGCTCGAGCGCTTTCAGTACCGGCCAGGCGTGCGTCGATTCCTGTTCGTCGAAGATGTCGAGCACCGACAACGGCTCGTGCACCCGCACCAGTGCTTCGCGTTCGGGCGTCAGCGCGCCGTGGACCAGCGCCAGATGCGCGGCGCCGCTCGGCTGATCGCGATACGCAATCAGCTGGAACTCGCCGGCGGGCGTCACTACACGCCGCGCGCAAATGCGTTCAACCAAAGACTCGTTGGCCGCGCGATAGCGGATCAGATCGGCGATGGTGCCGATGAGCAAACCGTGCGCAGCGGCAAACGGCAGCAAATCCGGCAAACGCGCCATCGTGCCGTCGTCGTTCATCACTTCGCAGAGCACTGCCGCCGGATTAAGCCCGGCCAATCGCGCCAGATCGCAGCAGGCTTCGGTGTGACCGGCGCGCATCAGCACGCCGCCAGCTGCAGCGACCAGCGGAAACACATGGCCGGGTTGCACCAGGTCAGACGGCTTCGCATTGGGGCGCGTCGCCACCCGGATCGTATGAGCGCGGTCGGCCGCCGAAATCCCGGTGCTGATGCCGTCGGCGGCCTCGATCGCAATCGTAAAATTCGTTCCGTGTACGGTTCGGTTGTTGGCGGTCATTGGTGCCAGTTGCAGCTGCGCCGCATGTTCGGCGGTGATCGGCATACACACCAGGCCCCGACCGTTCTTGGCGAGAAAGTTAATCTTCTCAGGCGTAACGAAATCTGCCGCGAAAATCAGATCGCCTTCATTTTCGCGGTCCTCGTCGTCGACCAGAACGACGATATGGCCACGCCGGAATTCCTCGATCAACTCGGCAGTTGTCGCAAGACGACCCGGCGGTTTGGCAGAGCTGGGAACGGCTGACAGCATGATGGTGTGCGCTGTGTAAAGCGGGCTGCGCAGTTTATGCGCTTCCGCCCCGGAGCGACAGTATCCGCTCGACATAGCGCGCGATCAGATCAACTTCAATATTGACCCGGCCACCCGCTTGAAGCGATCTCAATGTCGTCACTTGATACGTATGCGGTATGACGTTGACGTCAAACTCGCAGCCACGCGAAGTGTCGACGACGCGATTGACCGTCAGGCTGACGCCATCGATCGCGACCGAGCCCTTGACAGCCAGATATTTCGATAACTCGGCGGACGCACGCACGACCAGATGCCACGACTCCTGCGCCTGCGTCATTGACACCACGTTGCCGACGCCGTCGACATGGCCTGCCATCAGATGCCCGCCGAGCGCGTCTCCAAGCCGCATCGCAGCTTCGATGTTCACCTCGCCGATTGCATCGAGCCCAGCAGTGCGCGCCAGGCTCTCTTTCGAAGTATCGACGCCAAAGACGGCGCCATTGACTTGCATTACCGTCATGCAGGCACCAGCAATCGCAACGCTGTCGCCGACGGACACCTTGAACCCGGGCACATCGCGAGCATCGACCGTTAGTCGCACCCCGCCGTCGACCGCTACTCGCGCAACTTCCGCAATGCATCCGACGCCCTGAACGATCCCGGTAAACATTAGTGAATCACGCGCGCGACGAGGCGAACGTCGTCGCCGATCTGCGCGACTTCGCGAAATTTCAGGCGCCGTGCATGCGCGAGATCGACGAGCGCGGGCAGATGCAGCATGCCCTGCGCCTCGCCCAGCAGGCTCGGCGCAAAGTAAACCAGCAGTTCATCCGCCAGCCCCGCATTGACGATCGACCCATTGAGCTTGTACCCCGCTTCGACGTGCACTTCGTTAATGCTGCGCGCGGCAAGCGCCTTCATCAGTGCTTTCAAATCGACCTTGCCGCGATCCCCGGGCAGATGCATGATCTCGGCGCCACGCTGCGCCAGCGCCGCCTCGGCGGCCGGCTTCTTGACTGCGCAAGCGATAAGCACCTGCCCTTCCCCGTCAAAGATGTGCGCGGACGGGTCGACCTCGAGCTTGCTATCGATCAATACGCGCAGCGGCTGGCGGGAGGTTTGCACCAGCCTCACGTTCAGCTGCGGATCGTCGGTCTGAACTGTCCCGATACCGGTCAACACCGCGCACGCCCGCGCCCGCCAGGCGTGCCCATCGATGCGCGCGTCCGCGGACGTGATCCATTGCGAAACACCGTTCGCGAGCGCGGTTTTGCCGTCCAGACTTGCGGCAATCTTCAACCGTACCCAAGGGACACCGCGCTGCATGCGCGAAAAAAAACCGACGTTCACGTCCGCGGCTTCCTGCTCCAGCAGACCGCATCGAACGTCGACGCCACCGTTACGCAGCATCTCCAACCCGCGGCCGGACACCACCGGGTTGGGATCTTCGACTGCGGCGATGACTCGTGCCACCTTGGCTTCCGACAAAGCCGTTGCGCACGGCGGTGTGCGGCCAAAGTGACTGCAAGGTTCGAGCGAGACGTAGACGGTTGAACCGCGCACGTCATGCCCATTGCGCCGCGAGTCCAAAATGGCCTCAACTTCCGCGTGATTCGAACCCGGCGGCTGCGTAAAGCCTTCGCCGAGCACGCGCGCGTCACGCACGATCACGCACCCCACGCGCGGGTTCGGCGTGGCATGAAACGCCGAACGCTGCGCGAGCGCCAGCGCGCGCAACATGAATTCGCGATCGGATTCTGAATACATTTTTACAAAGTGTACGCAGCCAGGCTGCACCACATACGTACGAGAGGCTTCGGCTCGCAGCGCATTCTGATGGGAGCCGAAACACGTGCCGCTCCTTTTTAACCCACTCCCGGCCGGTCTAACGGCGCTTTGCGCGTTTTGTCGGCCGCCCCGGCCGTACCTCGCGCACGACCTCCGCAAATTCGTCAACGTCCTCGAAGCTGCGATAGACCGACGCAAAGCGGATGTACGCCACCTTGTCGAGCCGCTTCAACTCGCGCATTACGAGCTCGCCGACTTTCTCGCTTTTCAGCTCGCGCTGGGCGGAGGACAACAACTTGTCTTCGATACGCGCAATTGCTTCATCGACCGCTTCGCGTGGCACCGGACGCTTGCGCATTGACAGTTGCATCGAAGCCCGCAGCTTGTCGCGGTCATAGTCGGCGCGCCCGCCACCGCGCTTGATAATGGTAGGCATAGCAAGCTCGACGCGCTCGTAGGTGGTGAAGCGCTTCTCGCACGATAGACATTTGCGCCGCCGCCGAATCGTCGCCCCCTCATCCGACGCGCGCGAGTCGATCACCTGCGTATCGGCGTTCTGACAAAACGGGCACTTCACGCGCTAACCGTAGACCGGAAAGCGCTGCGTCAGATCCGCAACCTCGCGCTTTACGCGCTCGATCGTCGCTGCGTCGCGCGGCTTGTCGAGAATGTCGGCAATCAAGTGCGCCGTTTTCTCAGCCTCGGCGGCGCCGAAGCCGCGCGTGGTTATTGCGGGCGAGCCGAGCCGGATGCCGCTGGTCACCATCGGCTTTTGAGGATCTTTCGGAATCGCGTTCTTGTTGATCGTGATGTGAACATCACCGAGCAGCGCTTCGGCATCTTTGCCCGTAATGTTCTTCGCACGCAGATCGACCAGCATCAGATGGCTCTCGGTGCGCCCGGAGACGATGCGCATTCCCCGCTTGACCAGCGTTTCGGCCATCACACGCGCGTTGATCATCACGTGCTTCTGATATGCCTTGAACTCGGGCGACAGCGCCTCCTTGAACGCAACCGCCTTGGCCGCGATCACGTGCATCAGCGGGCCACCCTGCAGCCCAGGGAACACGGCCGAATTGATCGCCTTCTCGAGCGGAGGCTTCATCAGGATCAAACCGCCGCGAGGCCCGCGCAGCGTCTTGTGCGTGGTCGACGTGATCACATCGGCGTGCGGGATCGGGCTTGGATACTCGCCCGCCGCAATCAGGCCCGCGTAGTGCGCCATGTCCACCATCAGATAGGCGCCTGCCTCACGTGCGACGTTTGCGAATCTTTCGAAGTCGATGCGCAGCGAGTACGCCGAAGCACCTGCAATGATCAGCTTCGGCTTGTGCTGCTGCGCCAACGCGCGCAACCCGTCGTAGTCGATCTCCTCGCGCTCGTTAAGTCCATAGCTGACGACTTTGAACCATTTGCCGCTGATATTGAGCGGCATGCCATGCGTGAGATGGCCGCCCTCGGCAAGGCTCATTCCCATGATGGTGTCGCCGGGGGTCAGCAACGCTAGGAACACCGCCTGGTTCGCCTGCGCACCCGAGTGCGGCTGCACATTGGCTGCGACCTCAACGCCCGGCACCCCAAACAATTGCTTCAAGCG
>DATLMT010000098.1:0-2653 GCA_035537135.1 Burkholderiaceae bacterium
GCCATACCTGACGCTTGCGGAAGCGATCGAGCGCAACGATCCCGTGGCCGGCAAAAAACAGCGCGAAGCACTTGACATCTCGCTGCTGGATTGCAACGTCGCATTGCTGCGTGCACTGTCGGCCGCGCAAGCGACGCACGTCGCCGCCTAGCTTCGCTCCCCTACCTGGTCAGTCGAGGTGTGCGCCGTCGCGATTCAGGCGTGCGCGCAAATCGGCTCCACCGATCGCGCGCGGCCCGATCTTGTCCTTAACGGCAATGGCAGCCGCGTGGCCGATGGCGTGACCGTAAGAAAAGCACTGCGCGGTCACGCGTGCCGACGCCATTGCTTCGTGCTCGGCTGACAAACAGCGGCCCGCCACCAGCAGCGATTCGCCGCGCACCGGCACAAAACAGGCATACGGGATCTCGTAATAGTCGTTGAACAGCCATTCGAGCCGAGGTTTCTCGCCGCTGTGCATCTCGATCGGCCAAGGCGAGCGCGCGATGCCGGCGCGATGCTTGGCCTTGCCCAGCACATCTGCATTGGTCAGCGTCGCAGCGCCCTTAACTTGGCGCGACTGACGGACACCGACCTGCACGCCCGTGTCATTGATGAAGCTGTTCTCGCAGCCGCTTAGGTGATCTCGAATGAAGCGCGCATATTCGCGCGCCTGCTTGCGACCCTGAATCTCCGCTTCGGTCAGGTCGGCGACGACAATCGGATTCAGCTCGCGTCCGTCAGCGCCTAGGATGCGCGTGGCGTTGCAAACGAGCTCGTTCGGGCGTGGTGTCGGAAAGAGGAAGATTTTGGCCCGCGGCAGCAGATATTCCTTGTCCGCATTCAACTTCTGAATCTTGTTGACGATGTCGTCGCCGAGAATGCTGTCGTGCCCATAGGCGTCCAGAAAGCGCGGCACGTCGACGCCCTGCATGCGAAAGATCATCGTCGGGTTTTGCACCTTGCCATCCTGGCCCATAAAAGTGCTCAACCCCGCCATCGAGACGACATCCGCGTCGCCGCTGGCGTCGATCGTCAGCGTAGCTCGAATGTCGAGCTTGCCCTGCTTGCTGTACGCAATCACGCCGGCGACGCGCTCGCCTTCCATCAGTACATCGGTGACGACCGAATGAAAAAGGGTCGTCACACCCGCCTGCATCATCAGATGATCACCCGCTTCGCGCCACACCAGCGGATCGTGCACGCGCGTGAACGTTTTGCCGTAGCGCACGGGGCCAGTCAGGCCTTGCTTGCGTTCCATCAGTTGCACGAATTCATCGGCAAAACCGAACACCAGCTGCCGTGGCTTTGAGCCTGGATCCGGCGACGCTTCGTACAGGCCGCAAATCGTGCCGGACATTCCGGCCACTGCGCCGCCACCGCAAAAGCCGTAGCGCTCAACCGCAACGACCTTCAGGCCTTGTCGTGCGGCCGTGACCGCCGCTGCAACTCCGGCCGCGCCCGCACCTACCACGAGGATGTCCGTATCAAGCCGCGTCGTGGGCCGACAATCGGTCGATTCAGCAGTCGCCATTGCGGAGTTTTACTCGGCGAGAGCCGAGGAAGTCAAACCGCTGTGATAAATGCCACACCGCCAAGTTTGGCAAGCGCAAGCTCAGGGTTGCGAGCCAAGTACGCGCGTGCGCATCGCGCGCCGTTATAATTTCGCACGCTTGTCAGCCCGGCAAGCGCACCACCCGCGCGATGTGCGCGCGCTTTTCCCGCTAGATGACCCAGTCCAGTACGTTTGTCGCGCAGGGGCCGGGCGCGTTGTCGGCTTTCCGTGCGGCGCGGCTGCTGGCATCGATCCACGCGATCGAAAAATCGGCCGCATCAATCAGTGGCAGGTTCATTCATTTCATTAACGTCAGTCGGCCCCTGGAAGCGACCGAGCGGGTACGGCTTGATGCATTGCTTGACTATGGGAATGGTGGGGAAATCGACACCGCCGGCGCGCAGTTCCTGGTTGTTCCGCGACTAGGAACCATTTCGCCCTGGGCGAGCAAGGCAACGGACATTGCTCACAACACCGGGCTCGCAGCTGTGCGCCGGATCGAGCGCGGCACGCAGTACGCGATCGGGCTCGGTCGAAAGACACTGCGTCCCGACGCTGCTGCACGCATCGCATCGGTTCTGCATGATCGAATGACTGAAAGCGTCATCGATCCGTTGACGGACCCGGCACTGTTGTTTCGTGAGCTCGACGGCAAACCGATGCAAACCATTCCTGTGATCGCCCACGGACGCGACGCATTGCAGCGGGCGAATATCAAGATGGGGCTCGCTTTATCGAGGGATGAAGTCGACTACTTGCTGGATGCTTTTATGGGCATGCGGCGTGACCCGACCGACGTCGAGCTGATGATGTTTGCGCAGGCCAATTCCGAGCATTGCCGGCACAAGATTTTCAACGCAACCTGGACCATCGACGGCGCACAGAAGGACGCGACACTGTTCGACATGATCCGCGCGACGCACCGCGCAGCACCCAGGGGCACCGTCGTTGCGTACAGCGACAACTCTGCCGTTCTCGAAGGGCGAACCGCGCAGCGTTTTTATCCCCACAGCGATCGGCCGGCAGGCGCGGTCGGCATCGACTACGGCGTGCGCGACGAACTGACACATACGGTGTTCAAGGTCGAAACGCACAATCACCCGACCGCGATCTCGCCAT
>DATLMT010000099.1:0-6093 GCA_035537135.1 Burkholderiaceae bacterium
ACGGCGCCCACGACAGCTACGGGAACTCGCAAAGGCAAAGCAGCGATCGCCCAACTGGTGGTCCGCAAGCGCGTTGACAGCGCCACGACCGCGCTGATGGGCGCGGTCGCGCGCAACGACAAGATCAAGACCGCCATTTTGACGGCGCGCCGCGCGGGCAAGAGCCAGCAGACTTTCTTGAAGATCACGCTGAAGAACGCCTTCGTCTCGGCCTTCGAGGTCGAGGGCGAAGGCGGACTGCAAGGTAGCGGCACCCTTGAGCAGTTAAAGATTGCGTTCGAGAAGATCACGGTCGACTACACGCCGCAAGGGCCCGACGGCCAGCCGCGTGGTGGAACCTCGTTTGAGGAAACGTGGATGCCGGGCGAATGACCGCACGGTCCGGGTCTCCGCGAAGGGAGCACCAATGAGTGCAACGGTTCAGGTTGATGCGGAACAAAGCGTGCGCGACGGAGACACGCAGGCCGCCTTGCAGCAACTGCAAATGCAGGTTCGTGCGCAGCCGGGTGATGCGCGGCTGCGTACGTTCTTGTTCCAGCTTTTGAGCGTTCGCGGTGAATGGGAGCGCGCGCTCGAGCAGTTGACTGTGGCTGCGCAACTCGATCCGGCGGCCTTGTTAATGGCGCAGACTTATCGCGAGGCGCTGCGCTGTGAAGCGCTGCGCGCGCAGGTGATTGCCGGGCGCAAGTCACCGATGGTGATCGGCGAGCCCGAACCGTGGCTCGGCCTATTGGTTGAAGCGCTGTTGCGCGCCGGCCAGGGGGACATGGCAGCATCGATTGAGTTACGTGCGCAGGCACTCGATCAGGCTGAGCCATCAAGCGGCCATATCGACGGCGCGCGCTTCGAGTGGATTGCCGATGCCGATGTGCGCTTCGGCCCGGTGCTCGAGGCGATACTCAATGGCGGCTACTACTGGATTCCATTTTCGCGACTGGCGCGGGTCGCGATAACAAAGCCTGAGGACTTGCGCGACCTTGTTTGGGCCCCCGCGCATTTGCAATTCACCAACGGCGGTGAGGCCGCCGCGCTGATTCCCGGGCGCTATCCGGGCAGCGAAGGTGCAGACGACGGTGCGCTGCAGCTCGGGCGCCGCACGATCTGGAAGGCAGCTGCGGCCAGCCTCGAAACCGGGCTTGGCCAACGGCTGCTCGCCACCGATGCCGGCGAGTATCCGTTGCTTGAAGTCCGCGAGATCGTGATCGACGGCTGAGGCAATTGCAATGCAGGCGCGCTGCGATCGGAACGACAGTGGGGACTTTGCCGGGGACACACCGTGCCCGAGCTGACTTCACAGGAGCGGCTGCAGCCTGCGCTCCTCGACCGGTTGACCGACGACGAGCCCGATCGGAAGCAGGAACCGCCTGAAGCAAGGGTGATCAACGCGGCGCGGCTGCGCGCCGGAGTGCTACGCGATTTTCGCTGGCTACTGAACGCCGTGCGCCCGAGCGACCGCGAGATACGCCCGGGTCATGCCAGTGCCAACGAGTCGGTGCTGTTCTTCGGTCTGCCGCCGATGACCGGTAACACCTCGTCGACTCTGGACATCGTGACCCTGCGTGAGTCGATCCGCGAAGCGATCCTGCGGTTCGAACCGCGCGTGCTGCCCGACACGCTCGAAGTCGAAGTGATCGGCTCGCCGGGCCATCTGGAACAACACAACGTGATTGGCGTGGAAATCCGCGGCCGCTTATGGGCGCAGCCTGTTCCGCTCGAAATCTTGCTGCGCACCGAAGTCGATCTTGAAAGCGGCACGTGCGAGATCCGCGAGAGCAGTCGCACGCTTGGTTCGGCCGTCAGAGCGCAATAAGAACGATGGAACCCCGTCTGCTGACGCTGTACAACGGAGAGCTTCAGCACCTGCGCGAGATGGGCGCGGAGTTCGCGCGCGAATTCCCGAAGGTAGCGTCGCGGCTTGGCATCGATGGCACCGAAGTCGCCGACCCCTACGTCGAGCGGTTGCTCGAAGGCGCTGCCTTTCTCGCCGCGCGCGTGCAGCTGAAGCTCGACGCCGAGTTTCCGCGCTTCACGCAGCGCCTGCTCGAGATCGTCTACCCATCCTATCTGGCCCCCACGCCTTCGATGGCGATCGTGCAGTTACAGCCGCAGCTGACCGAAGGCAACCTCGCGCGCGGGGTCAAGGTGCCGCGCGGATCCGCAATGCGCTCGCAACTGCAGCGCGGGCAGGACACCACGTGCGAATTCAGAACCGCGCACGACGTGACATTGTGGCCGCTTCAGGTTGTCTCGTCCGAGTTCTTCCTGCACGCGCCCGATCTGCCAATCGCACAGATGCCGTTCGCGCGCCAGGTGCGCGCCGGGCTGCGCGTGCGAATGCGTGTGACCGCCGGGCTGTCGCTGAAGGATCTTCCGCTTGACCGGCTCCGTTTCTTTCTCGGCGGTACAGAGGAGGTCGGCTTCCGGTTGTACGAGCTTTGTGCCGGGCACTGCTTAGGGGCACTCTTGCTTCCGCCGGAGCGGCCGACGACAGATTGGCAAGTGATCGCAGCCCACGATGTGCATGCGGTCGGCTTCGGCGATGATGAGGCACTGCTGCCGGTGCCGCACTCAGGGTTCGCGGGTCACCGGCTGCTCGCCGAATACTTCGCGTTCCCACAGCGCTTCTTGTTCATCGACGTCGGTGGGCTGCGCGCGGCTGGTGGTGGGGCGTCAACCGAATTCGAACTGGTATTGCTGTTCTCGCGCGCTGATGCCACGCTCGTGGGGCGGGTCGACGCTGCCAATACGGCACTGCACTGCACGCCCGCGATCAATCTGTTTCCGAAGAGACTCGATCGCATCCAAATCACCGAAGGTGCCCACGAGTATCACGCTGTTCCCGACCGAACGCGCCCGATGGACTTTGAAGTCTGCGATGTCACGTCGGTCACCGGCTTCGGGGTTGGCGCCGACAGTGAGCAACGCTTCGTTCCACTGTACGGGATGCGGCGTGGTGACGATCGCAACCAGCTTGCGTACTTCACGGTTCGACGCGAGCTGCGCCTTATGTCAGCCAATCAGCGGCGCAACGGCGCTCGCTCGAGTTATCTCGGCACCGAAGCGTTCATTTCGATCGTCGACCCGGCCGAGGCGCCGTTCAGCGGCAATCTGAGACAGCTCGCGCTGACCGCGCTGTGTTCGAACCGCGACCTGCCGCTGTTGATCGCGTTCGGCTGGGGAGCGACTGACTTCGTGCTCGACGCGGCGGCGCCGCTTGCGGCGATAAGGTTGATCAAAGGTCCGTCGAAACCTCTGTCGCCGCTGGCCGACGGTGCGTTGACATGGCGGATGATCAGCCAGTTGTCGCTGAACTACCTCGCGCTGATTGAAGGTAAGACCGAGCACGGCGATAGCGGAGCCACTGTGCTCGCCGAAATGCTGCGCCTGTATGCGCGGTCGCACGAGGCGTCCGCGCTGCGTCAGATCGAGGGGTTGCATCGGATCAGCGCACGCCCGGTGGTGAAGCGCCTGCCGCGATCGGGACCGATCGTTTTCGGCCGCGGCGTCCAAGTCGACGTCGAGGTTGATGAACTTGCGTTCGAGGGCGCAAGCGCGTTCCTTTTTGGCTCTGTCCTCGAAAGATTTCTCGCGCGCCATGCGGGGCTGAATTCGTTTGTCACTACCTCGCTGCGCTCGCCGCAACGCGGTGAAATTGCTAGCTGGAAACCCCGATGCGGAACGCGGCCGATTCTGTAGAGCTACTAGAGCCGACGCTGCTCGAGCCGAATTCGCCCGAGCCGACCTTTCTCGAGCGAGTCGCTGCGCGTCCGTACGCGTTCGACTTTTTCTACGTGCTACGTCGGCTCGAAGCCGGCAACCCGAAACGTCCAAGGCTAGGCGTTGCCGCGCGGCCGGCAGACGAACCCATTCGTCTTGGTCAGGAGCCGCTGCTCGACTTCGCGCCGGCGGCGCTGTCCGGAGTGCGCCCCGCGCGCGGAGCGCGGCCGCCGGTGATCGAGGTGCGGTTTCTGGGCTTGCTCGGCCCTAACGGGCCGTTGCCGCTGCACTTGACCGAGTACGCGCGCGACCGGCTGCTACATCACGGTGACGCCACGTTCGCGCGCTTTCTAGACTTGATCAATCATCGTTTCCTAATGCTGTTCTACCGCGCATGGGCGCAGGCGCAGCCGGTTGCGAATCTGGACCGCCGAGATGACGATCGTTTCACGAAGTATGTCGGCGCATTGTTCGGTAGCGGCCTGCAGAGCACGCGCCAGCGCGATGCGGTCGAAGACGAAGTCAAGCTGCATCACGCCGGCACGCTCGCGCGCCAGGTACGCAATGCGGACGGCCTGCGCGCGATGCTGTCGCACTATTTCAAGCTACCCGTGCGCGTAGAAGAATTTGTCGCGCATTGGATGCGTTTACCGGTTGACGATCGCACGCGGCTCGGTGCCGGCAACGAGTCGGTGCAGCTTGGGCACGGTGCCGTGCTGGGCGCCGCGATGTGGGATGCGCAAAGCAGCATTCGGCTTCATATCGACGCGCCGACGCTCGCCGACTATGAAGACTTTCTGCCCGGTGGAACATTAGCCGAGCGTCTCATAGCGTTGCTGCGCACCTACCTTGGCTGGGAGCTGCGCTGGAACGTGCGTCTGTCGCTGGCGGGCATAGAAGTGCCGCCGACCAAGATAGGTCGCCAGGGCCGGCTCGGCTGGACGACGTGGCTTAGCGGGGGGCCACGCGAAAAAGATGCGCGCGATCTGGTGCTCGATTACGAAGCGCGGCTTGTGGCAAGCATATGAGCGCAAGCCGGCGGCGCCTGATCTGTAACGAAGCGAGAACTCAATGAGTGACATCAGCCGCGTTGCGCTGTTCGGCAAGCTCAATTCGCTCGGCTACAAGGCGATCGAGAGCGCGACGGTGTTCTGCAAGCTACGCGGCAATCCCTTTGTCGAGCTCGAACACTGGTTGACGCAAATACTGCAACTGCCCGACTCCGATCTGCATCGCATCGTGCGCCATGTCGGAATCGATCAGTCAGCGCTGGCGGCAGACCTGACGCGCGCACTCGACCGACTGCCGCGCGGCGCTACTTCGATCTCTGATCTGTCAGTGCACGTCGAGAGCGCGGTCGAGCGCGGCTGGGTGTATGCAACGCTGAAGTACGGCGACGGACAGGTGCGCACGGGGCACTTGCTCGTGGCAATGCTGAAGTCGCACACGCTGCGCAATGCCCTCGTCGCGATCTCGCGGCTATTCGAGAAGATCAACGTCGAGCAGCTCGCCGATGAGCTGCCGAAGGTGTTGGCAGGATCGCCCGAGGACTTGCTGCGCTCTTCCGACGGTTCGACGGTGGGTGAGCCAGGAGAGGCGAGCGGAGCGATGGCTCCCGCGCAGCTGGGTAAGCAGGAAGCGCTGAAGCGTTACGCGGTCGACCTCACTGACCGTGCGCGTCGCGGCGAGCTCGACCCGGTGCGCGGCCGCGACGAAGAGGTTCGACAGATCGTCGATATCCTGATGCGCCGTAGGCAGAACAATCCAATACTCACCGGCGAGGCTGGCGTCGGAAAGACCGCGGTGGTCGAAGGCTTTGCCGCGCGCATTGCCATCGGCGACGTGCCTCCGCCGCTGCGCGACGTGACGTTGATGACGCTCGACATCGGACTGCTGCAGGCAGGTGCCAGCATGAAGGGCGAGTTCGAGAACCGGCTACGGCAGGTGATCGACGAAGTGCAATCGTCGCCGAAACCGATCATCTTGTTCATCGACGAGGCGCACACGTTGATCGGCGCCGGTGGAGCAGCAGGCACCGGCGACGCGGCCAATTTGCTCAAGCCTGCATTGGCGCGCGGCAAGCTGCGCACGATCGCGGCGACCACCTGGGCGGAGTACAAGAAATACATCGAGAAAGACCCGGCGCTGACACGCCGCTTTCAGGTCGTGCAGGTGCACGAGCCGAGCGAAGAGAAAGCCATCTTGATGGCGCGCGGCGTTGCGACCACGCTCGAAAAACATCACCGCGTGCAGTTGCTGGACGAAGGCATCGAGGCTGCGGTGCGGCTGTCGCATCGCTACATCCCCGCACGGCAGTTGCCCGACAAAGCCATCAGCCTGCTCGACACCGCGTGTGCACGCGTGGCGATTTCGCAG
>DATLMT010000100.1:0-2664 GCA_035537135.1 Burkholderiaceae bacterium
AGCACCTTGCCCTCGGTCTTAAACGAATGGCCTTCGATCTCCGTGATGCGCGTCGTGACCAGGTACTCGGCGGCAGGGAAAAAGATCGACAAAAAGCGCTTGACCACAAGGTCGTAAAGCTTGGCTTCGACTTCCGACAAATGATTGGGCGTCTGCAGCGTCGGAATGATGGCGAAGTGGTCGGACACCTTGGCGTTGTCGAACACGCGCTTGTTCGGCTTCACCCATCCCTGCTTGACGATTTTCCTGGCAAAGTCGCGATACGGCGTCGTGCCGCCAAGGACATCCATCGTCTTGCGCACAGTCGCTACATAGTCTTCCGGCAGCGCGCGCGAATCAGTACGCGGATAGGTCAGCACCTTGTGGCGCTCGTACAGCGCTTGCGCGATCGACAGCGTCGTCTTCGCCGAAAAGCCGAACTTCGAGTTTGCTTCTCGCTGCAGCGACGTCAGGTCGAACAGCAGAGGTGCGAGTTGCGTGCTCGGCTTCGCCTCTTCGGTGGCGGTGCCGGTCTTGCCGCGGCAAGTGTCGGCGATCGTGGCCGCTTTGTCGGCGTCCCACAGGCGCTCGGCGCGCGCATCGACGTCGTCGATTTTCTTGAACTTCGGATCGAACCAGCGACCTTCGTAGGCGCCAGCCTTGGCATCGAACTGCGCCCGCACTTCCCAGTAGTCGCGAGACACAAACTTCCGGATCTTGGCTTCGCGCTCGACGACAATCGCCAGCGTTGGCGTCTGCACGCGCCCGACGGTCGTTAAATAAAAGCCGCCCTCCTTGCTGTTGAATGCCGTCATCGCCCGCGTGCCATTGATGCCAACCAGCCAGTCGGCTTCCGAGCGGCTACGCGCAGCGTCGGCGAGCGGCATCATCTCGTCATCGGGTCGCAATTTTTCGAAAGCTTCGCGGATCGCCGCCTGCGTCATCGACTGCAGCCAGAGGCGACGCACCGGCTGCTTCGCCTTCGCCGCCTGCACGATGTAGCGGAAAATGAGCTCGCCTTCCCGCCCCGCATCACACGCATTGATCAGCTGACCGACGTCTTTGCGTTTAATCAGCTTCATCAGCACCTTCAGCCGCGCCTCGCTGCGCGCGATCGGTGCCAAATCGAAGTGCGGCGGAATCACCGGCAGATGCGTAAATGTCCACTTGCCGCGCTTGACATCGTACTGCTCCGGTGCGCGCAGCTCGAGCAAATGGCCGACGGCAGATGACAACACGTACTGGTCGTTCTCGAAGTACTCCTGGTGCTTGACGAAATCACCCAGCGAGCGCGCGATATCCGCGGCGACGGAGGGCTTCTCGGCAATGATCAAGGCTTTAGACATCAGTAAAGGGAGGGGCCAGAACGAGCGGCTCCCTAGCTTGTTCCTTTTTTCAGGATAACAACTAAATAGAAACGGCACGCAAATAGACAATGACTACCTGTTTTTGGCCGGTCGTTGTGCTTCGTGCGCACGTGCTCGGAAAGGAGCGGGGACAGCAAACCACGTGTGGACGTGCGAGCCGAAGGCTCGTACACGAGGAGCGCAGCTTCTAATGCAGGTTTTGGTTGTCGCCGGCGCCCAGAAGCTCTTCTAGCAGAAGGACGTCGATGTCGGCCTGTTGGCTCCACAGGACCATTAGCACAATGACTTTGAGCATTTCTAGCGAGACAGGGGTTTCATCGGTTGCGAGTGCTCGCTCAATGACGATTTCGCGCTGCGTCGGTGTTAATTGCGATGCCTGCTCGAGAAAGCTGAGGAAGCCGACGGCGGCGCACCCGAGGCGCTCGAATTCACTGGCCGCATAAACGCGGAACGCTTGCTCGCTTTCCGGGCCTACCGCAATCGATTCAGACGTGACCAGCTGCAGTCCGGATAGCCAGGTGAGCGCGTCAGAGATCTCTTCGTCTTCGAATCCCGCGTCGGTGAGACGTTTCGACAGCGAGTTGGAATCCGGGCACGCATGCAGCGCGCCGTAGTTTTCGTACAGGTAGACGAGGACGTCAAACACGTGGCTGCAATTTATGCGAGAGGTCGGCGTCTGTAAAGGGCGAATAGTCGGATTATCGCAACCTTTGGTATCGGTTACCCGGAAGGCGCTCAACATGTTGTGCCAGCTCGAGCTCCAGCAGCGCGCCGACCAGCTCGCCCGGCTCGCGGCCGCTCTGCTCGACCAGGCGTTCGAGGTCGATCGGATCGTGGCTGACCAAGCTCAGAACGTCGGCATGCGCGGCCGGTTCTGTCCGTGCATCTTCTACGCGAGAGGCGGTACCGCGCGCGAACCCGAACTCTTCCAGCACATCGTGCGCTGATTCGACGAGCTTCGCGCCGTCGCGTATCAACCGATGACAGCCCTTGGCCAGCGGCGAGTGAATCGAACCGGGCACCGCGAACACTTCGCGACCGTTGTCGGCGGCCAGGCGCGCGGTTATTAACGAGCCCGAGCGCAGCGCGGCTTCAACGACCAGCGTTCCCCGCGTGATGCCGGCGATGATGCGATTGCGCCGGGGGAAGTTGTGCGCGACCGACGGCGTGCGCAGCGTGAATTCCGAGATCACCACGCCGCGCTTGCGGATCTCGTTGGTCAAAGTCCGATTACTGGCCGGATACGTGACGTCGACTCCAGTGCCAACCACCGCGATCGTCGAGGCATCGCTATCGGCCGCAAGTGCCCCGCGATGCG
>DATLMT010000101.1:0-2036 GCA_035537135.1 Burkholderiaceae bacterium
ATGATCAACGCTGATGAGAAACTGCGCGCGCTGTTCGGAAAAGCCCAGGCCTCAATGTTCGAACTTACCAAGTACGTCAGCAAGCACTTGAAATAAGCGTTTTCCGTTTCGAAGGCTAGGCCACGCGCGCGTGGCCTTTCTTTTTTATGCGCCCTCTCGACTTACGAAAGGACGATTGGTGCAGGTGGACGGATTCCGAGCACTTCACGCTGCGCGCGGCCCACAGCTTCTGCGCCGCACGCTGACGGCATTGGTCGCTCCGTGCGCCTCTGTTGGACAGCGAGGTCGAGATCCATCTTTGGTGTCGCATCCGCGAAGGTCAAGCCGACCAGCATGACGATCATGGCTGCGATGCGAACCGGAAAGCCACGCGACACGTCCGCCGGTCGCCCGCCCCGATCGACGCCAGCCTGCCACCGCACCTTCCACTGCGAGGTCATTTCATTCTCCATCGAACCAAGCTTCGGTCCGCGGGAGAACGATAGTTGCCGTAGTGCTAAAACTTGAACGGAAAGATCAGTGCGTGCCGAGTAGAGAATTCGACAACGCCGGAGGCCGCCTCACTGCGCCCAGCGCGAGTGCCGCGGCAACGACGCCTGCAGGAACGTCATCTGGTCGGCGAGGATGCGGCGATTGCTCAGAATGAAACCTTCGTTGCGGCAGACCGCGTACGGCACGTAGGAAAGCGGCATGTTTGCTTCTTCCGGCCGGCGATTACCCTTCCGCGTATTGCACGAGCGGCACGCGGTGACCACGTTGGTCCATTCATGGCGCCCTCCGCGCGATACCGGCACGATGTGCTCGACGGTCAGATCGGTTTCGGAAAAGCGAGTGGCGCAGTAGGCGCAAACCTGACGGTCGCGCACGAATAGACGGTGCTTGGTCAGCCCGACATGTGCGTGACCGAATGGGATTCGATGGCGGCCGCGGATCATCACGATCGAGCTGGTGACGAACTCCGAACGGGCACCGGTGGCTTCCTGCACGCCGCCGTTCATGCCGAATAAATTTTCGCCAAGCTCGGTCACGACTTTGCCCGCCGCGTAATAGCGCGCAGCACGCTGCATCAACGCCCAGCGAACCGGCTGCCCGTGGGAATCGATGACCAGAATCTTGGCGGTGATATCAGACCCGTACAGCATTGCGACACGATTGTGCCACGGGCGTTACGCCGTCAGTGTTGCCGAAACTAGTCGTTCCGACCGCCGTCTTGTATTGACCACGGGTCAAGCCCGGTCTCCGTCCGCTTCACGACACCCGCAGGATCGAAGTACACGAACATTGCCGCTTTGAATCCGCCGTGTGTGTAGTAGCGGTACATCCATGCGGTTTCGTCGCTCAGCCTGTAGTGAAACGCCTCAGCGGGTCGCCCGAAGTCGCGCAGCACTTCGTTGCGTGTGTCCTTGCCGGACCGCACGCGCGCGAATGCGGCATCGCTCATCACCTGCTCGGTGCGCACCAGTTTCCCTTGCGCATCGAAGTCGGCGTTCCATACCGATTGATCGAAAGGTTGATTTGAGTATTGCAACCGGGTCCCGCCGTCCGCCAGCGAGTAGCTGCCAGTCGGACTGCCCAGTTTCGCGCGCGCCTGCTCGATTGTCGTTCCAGGACCCAGCGATTGGGGCGTGGCGCACGCGGCCAGCACCGCCGTCGCCGCGGCCAAAAAAGCAATTTTCGTTTTCATCACAACTCCTTTTGAAGCTTAGGCTGCCCATTTGTTCGAGCGGAGCACTGCCATGGCCCGATCGTACTAACGTCGGCAGCAATCATCTGCCGCTCTGTGCGTTGGACCAATTCCACCCCTAACGTTCAAGTTCAGGTCGATCGAACGCGGCGGCTTCAAGTTCCCGATCGTCGATCCGGGCGAATGGAAGAAGGGCCGGCGCGGAAGGCCGACGGTCCTGTGACGACATCGAACGCAACTTCAAGAGCCGCCGTAGCGGCGGCTATTGGTCGCCTATTCCCTACTGAGCGGCAGTTGCGCGTTTCTGCGGAAGGTTGACCCAAACGACCTGCGTTCCGTAGCGCTTGGCCGC
>DATLMT010000102.1:0-17461 GCA_035537135.1 Burkholderiaceae bacterium
ATCGCTTGGATTCAGCATCACGAACTTGCTCTTGTTTTCCGAGCCGCCGCCCTTCGCAGCAACTGTGACGTCCACTTGGTTGCCCGGCACAAGTTGCACGTTAATTACGGCCGGGGTGTTGTCGCCCGTGTTCTTTCGGCCGAACTCCGGCGGGTCGACGATCGACGCACGCAGCAGGTTGTCCGGGTGTTGATAGCCGCGGCGTACGCCTTCGTTAACCGCATCTTCAAGCGAGCCGGTGAAGCCGTCCCATTGCACGTCCATGCCGACTTTTAGAAACACATTGACGATACCGGTGTCCTGACAGATCGGCCGCTTGCCCTCCGCGCACATGCGCGAGTTCGTCAGAATCTGAGCGATCGCGTCTTTCGCCGCTGCGCTTTGTTCGCCGTCATAAGCGCGTGCGAGATGGCTGATGTAATCGGCCGGGTGGTAGTAGCTGATGTACTGCAGCGCGCCGGCAATGCTTTCGATCAAATCGGCTTGATGAACAATCGTCATGCGTGATCTCTCGCGGCCTTTCCAACGCCAGGCATCAGCCGATCCGTCGAAGCGATCGCCATAGCCGACAGCAGAAAGGTAATGTGAATCGCAGTTTGCGCAATTAACACTTTCTCTGTGTAGTTCTGGGCACTGATAAATGTTTTTAGCAAATGGATCGAGCTGATGCCGATGATCGCTGTGGCAAGTTTGACCTTTAGTACGCTGGCATTTACATGCGAAAGCCACTCCGGCTGGTCGGGATGCCCTTCAAGATACATGCGAGACACGAACGTCTCGTAACCGCCGATGATGACCATGATCAACAGGTTCGAGATCATCACGACGTCGATCAGCGCAAGCACGACCAGCATGATCACGGTTTCGTTGAGCTCCGGCGGGACGGGGACCTGAACGCCACCCTTTTCCACGGTGGGCAACTGATAGCCGACACTTTTGATCAGCGCTTCCAACGCTGCCGCGTCGCCGAATGCAGCTTCGATCAGATGCACCAACTCCACCCAAAAGTGATAAACATAAACCGCCTGCGCCAGGATCAGTCCGATGTACAGCGGCAGCTGCAGCCAACGGGTGGCAAAAATAAGCCTCGGCACGAGCGGAATGGGGCGCGTCATGGCGCGTTCAAGATCGGTCGATGACATGGGGAGACTGGCTGTGGCAGGGCGGAAATTCTATCCGGCGCGCTGGGTACCCACCTATTGTGCCGGGGCTGGCGGTCCTCATATCTGCAGCTGACCGAACCGGCCCGTGTCCGGCTGGTCCAAAGCGTCAATAACTAGCGCTGGGGAAAAGGCATGTAGCGTGGTAGAAAACTGAGTATGTTCTACTGAGCAAGGTTCGCTAACTGATTTCTACTTCTGTGGAGAAGACTTTATGAAACGTATCGCTCTGTTCGTTTTAACGAACCTTGCGATTATGGCGGTGCTGGTGCTGTTCCTGACCGTGCTGTCGTCGGTGTTTGGCATCAACTTTAATCTCGGCGGGCAAACGCTGAACGTCGGCAGCCTTGCGATCTTCTCGCTGGTTGTCGGCTTTACCGGCGCGTTCATTTCGCTGCTGCTGTCGAAGCCGATGGCCAAATGGTCGACGGGTGCGCAGGTCATCAGCCAGCCGTCCAATGCGATGGAGTCGTGGCTGGTTGGCGCCGTGCAGCGGCACGCGCAGAAAGCCGGCATCGGGATGCCCGAAGTCGCAATCTTCGAAGGCGAGCCGAACGCATTCGCCACCGGTGCGTTTAAGAACAGTGCGCTCGTCGCGGTGTCGACAGGTCTGCTGCAATCGATGAGCAAGGACGAAGTCGAGGCCGTGCTTGGTCATGAGGTATCGCACATCGCCAACGGCGACATGGTGACGATGACGTTGCTGCAAGGCGTGATGAACACGTTCGTCGTATTCGCCTCGCGCGTGATCGGCTATGTCGTGGACCGTATGGTGTTGCGTAACGAAAGCGACGCACCGGGTATGGGGTACTACCTGACCACGATCGTGCTCGACATCGCGCTCGGATTCCTGGCAGCGATTGTGGTGGCATGGTTCTCACGCAGGCGCGAGTTCCGCGCTGACGCAGGCGCGGCTGCACTGATGGGCAGCAATCGCCCGATGATCAACGCGCTGGCGCGGCTGGGTGGACAAGACCCCGGCCAGCTGCCACAGCAGGTGCAAACCTTCGGCATTAACGGCCGTCCGAGTGGCATGCTGGCATTGTTCTCCAGCCATCCGCCGATCGAACAGCGGATCGCGGCTCTGCAAGCAGAGCGCCGTTAAACGAGCTGCTAGTTTAAAAGGCCGGGTCTCCCGGCCTTTTTTGTGCCCACATGGTCCGTTTTGCAACGACGACGGTCAGGCAGACAAGAGCGATGGCGGCAATTGCGATCCCCAGCAGCGCTGCTTCCCAAAAACCGGCTGGTCCGCGCGGCGGTCCGAACGGCGTCGGATGCAGCCCGATCCAGAACCCGCCTGCGAGCCCGATCGCCCACAGCGCTACGCCGTAGATAACCATCGGCCAGAGCGTGTTCTTGTAACCGCGCAAAGCGAATCCGGCTACGCCCTGGCCGGCATCGAAGACATGAAACACCGCGGCCAGACCCAACAGTGACAGGGCGATACCGGCCACCGGTGCATCGATCGTATAAAGACCGACAATCTGTTTGCGGAACAACCAAACCGTTATTGCGGCGGCGACAGCAATACTGATAGTGAGCCGCAATCCGCGCAGCGCCGCACGGCGGGCCACATGTGCATCACCGGCACCGAGCGCCTGCGCAACCAGCACGCTGGTAGCGATGCCAAGCGCGAGCGGCATCATGAACAGCAGCGCGATCAAATTAGCGACGATTTGGTGACCGGCCACCGCGGCGGTGCCCAGGCGCGCGATCAGCACTGACATGAACGTGAACGACGTAACCTCGAACAGCACTGACAATCCGATGGGGATTCCGAGCATGAGCAGTTCGCGCTGACGCGCCAGTCGTGGCATGTGGATCGAATCGCTGCGGAACCGCGCGAACGACAAGTCGATGCGCCACGCACCGAAGTTCATGACCAGCATCAGCCACGCCAGCACGGCAGTCGACACTCCGGCGCCAGCGCCACCCATCGCCGGAATCGGCCCATAGCCGTACATGAACACGGCATTGAGCGGCGCTTTGGCTGCTAGCGCGAACAGATTGATCACCATCGTGATGCGCGGCCGCGACACTGCGGCATACAGTGCGACGTACGCGCGCGCCGCAAGTGCAGCCGCCAAGCCAAATGCGGTGGCGTGCAGATATGCCGTGCACTTTGACTTCAGCTCGGCATCAACCTGCGCGAACGTGAGCCACATGTCTGTCGCCAGCAGCAGCGGCAGGCCGATGATGGCGAGAATCAGTGACAACCACAGCGCCTGCTGCAAATCGTCGCCAATGGCACGCCAGCGCTGCGCGCCGTAGTGATGGCCGGCGATCGGCGACAGACCCTGCAGCACGCCCATCAGCCCGATGTACACCGAAATATAAATGCTGGTGCCAACAGCAACCGCAGCTAGATCAGTCGCCGACAACCGGCCCGCCATCACCGTGTCGATCGTTCCGGTGCCCACAAGCGCAAGGTTGGCGACGAACAGCGGCGACGCAAGTTTGACAAATGCTCGAGTTGACGTGTCGGGTGGTGCCAATGGCCTGGGGTCAGCCATATGCGTGCTCAGCAAAGTTCAGTTGCGTACCCACACTCTGAACACTTCGTCATAGCGCGCGCGGCGCGTGAATTCATAAGCGATATTCCAGCCGCGCAGCGGTTCATCGTCGCTCGTCGTGCGTTCGCTGTCACGTTGAATGGCAACGCGGCATGGAACGGGAGCCGCAAGTTGCGGCCCGAAGTTGATGCCGCCGTGATACGCCAACATCGCTCGGACGCCCACCGGCAGGTGGTGACCCTGTACGCACGAATCGCCCGCCACCCGCTTCACCTGAGCTGAGAGCACCGCGGCTGTCGATGCGTATGAACGCGTGTATTCGATAGGCGCGCCGTAGATCGACACGACAACAACCCAGACCGCCGCCAGACCTCCCGCTGCCAGAAACGGACCCCGCCAAAGCATTTTTGGGCGCCGGCGTACTCGCCACGACGCCAGTACAAGCCAGCCCGTTGTGGCGGCGATCGCGATCGCAGTGGCGACCACCGGCACGGATGCATCGAGGCCCGGAACCAGGCGCGTCACCGAGGCAGCCATTTTCGGGGGCACACCCGCGTTCCATGCGCCGAAGTAAACCCAAATTGCAAGCAGTGCCAGAGTGAACAGCACGAGAGAAAACCAGTCGATCGCATTGTCCGCGGCACGCCGCAGCGTTGATACGCTAAAAGCGGCGAGCACGACTAACGCAGGGATTGCTGCGATTAGTTCGCGATCGCTCGGGTCGGCAACAATCAGCAGAGCAAGCAACGACGCTACGGTGACCAGCAGTGGCAGCAGCACGTGTGGCCGCCGCAGGAAGCTACGCCACGAATACAGCGTCCAAAGCGCGAACGGCCAAAGCGGCCATGTGTACCAACCGACATTGCGCACGAACCACAAGACGTTTGAGACACTGGCGCCGGCAATCTCGCGGATGTTCCAGGCCCACCACGCGTCGAAGTACAGGACTGCCTGCGGCGTCGCCAACCGCGCACCGAGCGGCCACGTTGCGAACAGCACGGCAGCGACGGCGATCAATGCAATCGCGCGCAGTGCGCGATGCCTACCGAACGACGCCACGGAGATTACAGCCGCGATTGTTAAAGCTGCAGCCGGCAGCAAGCCGCGCGTCAGCCCAATGGCAGCCAAGGCAACGGCTGCGCCGAGCGTGCCTTTCCAGGGATCCTCAAGCGATAGCGCGAGTGCAAGCAGCAGCATCGCCACAAACGCGAACAGCGCAGTTTCCGCGACGGTCTCGTGCAGTCGCAGGACGATGCCGATCGTCGCCAGCACCAGCAGTACCGCAATATCGGCGACCGTGCGGCCGTAATCCCGCGAATTGGCTTCACCGCCGAAGGCGAACGCCACAGGTTGTGCTTCGGGACGCCGTGCGAGTCGATACGTTGCATACCAAAGACTGCTCGTCGCGAGCGCAAACCACAGCACGGTGACCAGGCGCGCGGCGACCAGGTCGCCCACTAGCCCTCCGAATAAACGAATCATCAATGCGCCTACCCAGAAAGGCAGCGGACCTTCCTCTGGCAGCGGTTCTCCTACGACAGAGGGCAGCCACCACTCGATCGCCCCACCGTGAGCCATGGTCCACATCACACCGAAGGCGGATGCGTCCTCCACGCTCCAGGGATCGCGCGCGAACAGGCCGGGCACGATGTACACCACTAGCAGGGCAAAGAACATCCAGCGCGGCAGCTTGGCGGCCGCGGCCTCCGTGACGCGGGCCGGCGAGGGGCGATGCTCAAAGCTCATGCATCAGACGGGACAAGGGTGAAACAAAAAAGGCAGCCGAAGCTGCCCTTGTACGCGACTACGTCGATCACCGACGCCGTGCGTCAGCCTTGGCTTTGGTCGCCTCGGCCGCTGCAGCATTGACTGCTTCAGTCTTTGCCGCAAACTTTTGGCGGAATTTCTCGACGCGGCCTGCCTCAACGATGCGAGTTTGCGCACCGGTGTAAAACGGATGCGACTCGGACGAGGTATCCAGCTTGAACAACGGATACGTCTTGCCGTCGATGTCTATCGTTTCCCGCGACTGGAGCGTGGAGCGTGTGATGAATTTGAAGTCGTTCTGCATGTCTTGAAAGACGACTTCGCGATATTCGGGGTGAATGCCAGTCTTCATATCGAATCAGTTCAGCCGCCGGTCGCAGAACGCTCGACTACGTGCCTGGATTTGGAAGGGGCGGATTATCCGGGTTTTGAAGCGTGCGGGCAAGCATCAACCGCCTCTGCGCATCATGTCGAAAAACTCTGCGTTGTTCTTGGTCGCCTTCATCTTGTCGAGCAGGAATTCCATCGCTTCTATCTCATCCATGCCGTAGAGCAGCTTGCGCAGGATCCAGACCTTCTGCAGGATTTCGGGCTTCAGCAACAGCTCTTCCTTGCGTGTGCCCGAACGGTTGACGTTGAGCGCCGGGTAAACGCGTTTTTCCGCAAGTCGGCGCTCCATGTGGATTTCCATGTTGCCGGTGCCCTTGAACTCTTCGTAGATCACGTCGTCCATGCGTGACCCTGTGTCGATCAGCGCCGTGGCGATGATCGTCAACGAGCCGCCTTCCTCGATGTTGCGTGCGGCGCCAAAAAAGCGCTTTGGCCTTTGCAGCGCGTTCGCATCGACACCCCCTGTCAAGACTTTGCCCGATGCCGGTATTACCGTGTTGTACGCCCGGGCGAGTCGAGTGATCGAGTCAAGCAGAATGACCACGTCCTTCTTGCTCTCTGCCAGGCGCTTGGCTTTTTCGATCACCATTTCGGCGACCTGCACGTGACGGGTCGCGGGTTCGTCGAATGTCGACGCGACGACCTCTCCGCGCACTGAGCGCTGCATTTCAGTCACTTCCTCGGGCCGCTCGTCGATCAGCAGCACGATTAACACAATGTCGGGATGGTTGGCGGCAATCGCATGCGCCATGTGCTGCATCAGCACTGTCTTGCCGGATTTCGGACTCGACACCAACAGCCCGCGCTGTCCTTTGCCGATCGGCGCGATCAGATCCACTAATCGGCCGGTCATGTTTTCGTCGCCCTTCATGTCGCGCTCGAGAATCAGCGGTTCGTCCGGGAACAACGGCGTCAAGTTCTCAAACAGGATCCGATGCTTGGTCGAATCGGGCGCCTGGTCGTTGACTTTGTCGACCTTGACCAGCGCGAAGTAGCGCTCGCCATCTTTCGGGGTTCGCACTTCGCCTTCGATTGAATCGCCGGTGTGCAGGTTGAAGCGGCGAATCTGCGAAGGCGAGATGTAGATGTCGTCGGTGCTGGCGAGGTATGAGGTCTCGGGCGATCGCAGGAAGCCGAAGCCGTCAGGCAGCACTTCAAGTGTGCCGTCGCCGAAAATCTGCTCTCCGCCTTTGGCGCGTTTTTTCAGGATCGCGAACATCAACTCCTGCTTGCGCATCCGGTTGGCGTTGTCGATCTCAAGCCCGATCGCCATTTCGAGCAACTGTGAAACGTGGAGTGCTTTTAGTTCCGATAAGTGCATAGTTCGCTGAAGAGAAAGTGGGGCGCGTTGGTGATAAAAAAGCGCGCCCGCGGGGAGGGCGGTGGGTTCGATCGACCCACCGGACTAATTAAAGTTAGAGATTGCTGTCGATAAACGCGGTCAATTGGGATTTTGAAAGTGCGCCTACTTTGGTGCCGACCACTGCGCCGTCCTTGAACATCATTAGTGTCGGAATCCCGCGAATACCGTACTTAGCGGGCGTCGTCTGATTTTCATCGACGTTCAATTTGGCGACTGTGATCTTGCCTTGATACTCCTTCGAAACTTCGTCCAAAATGGGCGCGATCATCCGGCACGGGCCGCACCATTCGGCCCAGTAGTCGACCAGTACCGGGCTCGCAGATTTCAGGACGTCCGCCTCGAACGCTGAGTCGCTTGTGTATTTAATGTCACTCATTTGAGTCCTCTCGCTTGCGGGCGCTTGCGGCGGCGCGCGACATCAGGAAGAAGGGAGCTGAAATACGGGATTTGGCGGCGCTGAACCTAATTGCAAGACCGGCTAAGTTCCGGCTTACAACCCGGCGCGCTTTCACAAGCATGGTATCACTTCCGCCGCACTTGTGAAGCCCCGCTGTGAAGTAAGCGCCGTTTAGCCTACCTGACTTTTGCCTTCCCATTGCCATCCCGATGCAACGCGACGCGCTATTCGACCTGCTTGCAAATTCATCCTCGGCCGTTTGCGTAACGTCCAACCGGCGTCTTGCGCGCATGCTGGGCGCCGAGTTTGATTACTACCAGGCGGAGCGCTCGCGAACGGTGTGGCACACGCCGCAGATTCTCCCGTTTAGCGCGTTTGCCGCGTCGCTGCACGACGGGGCGCTTCATGATCCTGACCTGAACCGCGTGCCGGTGCCGCTAACTTTGATGCAAGAGCGCGCGCTATGGGAATCGGTCGTCAGCAATAGCGAGTTCGGACTGTTGTCGTCCGCCGCCGGTGCGGCTTTGGCGGCGGACGCATGGTTGCTCGCGCATCAGTGGAACGTAGCGGCGCGCGTGCGACGTTACACCGCGGTAGCCGACACGCGGGTGTTCGTCAACTGGGCAGCCGAATATCAGCGCCGCGTTGACGCCATGCAGGCGACCGATCAGGCGCGATTGCCCGACGTCGTCCGTGAGCGCGTCGAGGCCGGCATCGTCGGAGCGCCATCGCATCTGCTACTGGCGGGCTTCGAGGAAATCACGCCGCAGCAACAACAGTTTCTCGATGCACTAATCACGCGCGGAACCGTGTGCGAGCGATACGAGCCAGCGAGACACGACGCGACGCCACTGCGTGCGCCTTGCCTGGACGAGCGAGACGAAAACGAGAAAATGGCCGACTGGGTCGCAACGCGTCTGGCCGCGAACCCTGGGGCTCGAATTGGCATAGTGGTGCCGCAACTCGGGTCGCGCCGACGCTCACTAGCGGCAACGCTCGACGCAGCGCTGGTGCCGGACCGACTGCTCACGCCGACGAGTGCGCGACCGTACACAATCTCGCTCGGAGGTGCCTTGTCCGAGGTGCCTCTGATCGCTTTCTTCTTGCGCTCACTTCGGCTGGCGCTCGGCAGCGTTTCATTCGAGCACGCTAGTGCGATGCTACGTTCGCCTTACTTTGCGGGCGCTGCGGATGAGCGTGATGCGCGCAGCTTGATCGACGCGCAGCTGCGTAGCCGATGCCAGCGGTCGGTCGACTTCGACCGGATATTCGACGCCGCACAGGCTTCTGCGCGGGACTGCGCTGTCGATGTTTCCCAGCTGCTCGCCGGGCTACGCGCGTTGAGTCACTGGCGCCGACAGCACGCGACGCGGTCACGGCGGCCGTCCGAATGGGCCGGTGCGTTCACACAGGCGCTGCAATCGATCACCAGATCAGGTGACGTCGGTCAAATTGCGCTCGATTCGAACGAATATCAGGCACTGGCGCGCTGGCAAGAGTTGCTGCTTGAGTTCGCCGCGCTCGATCGCACCGTCGGCCGCCTTGCGTCTGACGAGGCGCTCGGCCGGCTCGAGCGAATTTCGAACGAAGCAATATTCCAGCCGGAGGGCGGAACTCCGCCGGTGCAGATACTCGGCGTGCTCGAGGCGAATGCACTGACGTTCGACCATGTGTGGATCATGGGCCTGACGTCCGATGCGTGGCCGCTGTCGTTGCAGCCGGATCCATTGTTGCCGATCGAGCTGCAGCGCGCCGCCGGGATGCCAGGCGCTAGCGCCACGATAGAACTGAACCGAGCGCAGCAGCAGCTTCAGCGGCTCCTGCAATCGGCGCAAGAGGTGATCGTCAGCCACACGACGATAGAAGGTGACCGCCGCATCGCGCCGAGCCCGATGATTGCTTTGTATGACGAATGGATTGCGCCCCGGCGCGCGTTACGGTTGATCGATTCCTTGGTGCCGGCGGCGTTGGTGTCATCGCGCGATGCGGTGGCGCCAGCGTGGCGCGCCGTGGCAGCATTGCGCGGTGGGGCCGCGATTTTGCAGAACCAGGCGGCCTGCCCATTTCGTGCATTTGCGATTCATCGTCTAAGCGCACGAGCGCTTGAGACACCGCATGACGGCTTCGATTATCGCGAGCGCGGACAACTTGTACATGACACCCTCGCTCACTTCTGGGGATCACTGCCGGAGCCGACGCGTAATGCACTCGCTGCGACAACGGACGCACACCGGCGTGCACTGTTGCGCGACGCCGCCGACGCGGCCCATCGGCGGTTGCAGCGTCGTCGTGGCGCGTCGTCGCCAGCGCTTACCGAGCTTGAGTCGACGCGTCTGGTGCGCGTGATCGAACAGTGGCTGCAACACGAGATGGCGACGCGCTCGGAGTTTCGCATTGCTGCCATAGAGGACGCGCGAACGATGCAGGTAGGCCCGCTGACGGTGACTGGACGTCTTGATCGAGTCGACGAGTATTCCAACGGTGCGCGCATAGTGATCGACTACAAGACCGGCGGTGCGAAGAATCCCGGCTGGCTTGAGGCTCGCCCCGACGAGCCGCAGTTGCCTCTGTATCTGATCGCGTCGGAGCCGGCCGCGCGTGGAATCGCGTTGGCGAGAGTGCGTACCGGCGACGTTGGTTTCACCGGCTTGGCGGCAGAGCCTGACTTGCTTCCGGTCCGTTCCAATTTTTGGAAAGGCATGCACGTGAGCTGGAGCGCGCTGGTCGAGCACTGGTCGAGCGTGCTCGAGCGTCTGGCGGTGCAATTTGCCGCCGGTGATGCGGCGGTGGATCCGAAGCGGCTTCCGCAGACGTGCCGCTACTGCGATCTGCCGACGCTGTGTCGCATCAACGAGCGCGGCGGCGTCGTGACCGCCGGAACTGCCGATGACGACGATGGAACTCCATGGGTGCGTGATGACGAGTGACGCGCCGCGCCCAGACATGCAGTTATCGCTGCCTCTGCAGATCAATCAGCCGTCGGAACCATTGGCCGATGCCCATCTTCGTACCGCCTCGCCCGATGATGCCGCGGCGCGTGCTGACGCGCTCGACACTGCAAGAAGCTTCATTGTGCGGGCTCCTGCCGGCTCGGGAAAAACCGAGCTGTTGACGCAGCGTGTGCTGGCACTGCTGGCATTGGCCGACTCGCCCGAAGAGGTGCTCGCGATCACCTTCACGCGCAAGGCGGCCGCCGAAATGAAAGACCGACTGCTGGAAGCGCTCGCGCAAGCAGGTCGTGGCGACGCGCTCGAGCCGCAGGAACCGCATCAGGCATTGACTCTGCAGCTGGCGCAGCGGGTCACGGCTCGCGACCGGCAACTTGACTGGCAATTGGCTGCGAATCCGGCACGGCTTAGAGTGCAGACAATCGATGCGCTCGCCTTGTGGCTTGCCCGTCAGTTGCCGATCACCACGCGCTTTGCTGCCATCACGCAAGTGACCGAGCGCGCCGAGCCGCTGTACGCCGCGGCTGCCCACGCGACGCTGTCGCTGATTGACGGCGATGGAACCCCGACGACGGAACAGGCGCATGTTGGGCGGCTGCTGACTCATCTCGATAACGACTGGACGCGCGCCCACCGCCTGCTCGGCGGAATGCTTGCCAGGCGCGATCAATGGCTGCGCCACGTCGGCCATCTGGACCGCGCGGCACTCGAGGCGCCGATGCAAAACGAGTGTTCGCGCCAGATCGAGCGCGTGTGCGAAGCGCTGCTCGGTGTGGACGCGGAAGAATTGATCGCGCTCGCGCGCTACGCGGCAGGCAATCTTTTGAACGATTCACATCTGTCCCCGTGTGCGGATCTTGATCGTCTGCCCGAAGCAAGCTTCAGGCGGCTCGATGCATGGCGCGCGCTCGCGGCGATGCTGTTGACCAAAGACGGAAGCTGGCGCACCAGGTTCAGCAAAGTGGAAGGCTTCCCATCATTCGCTGCTGCTAGTCCATTTAAGCAGCGGATCGCAGCGCTGATGGACGCATTGCGATCGAACGAGAGGCTGCGACTAGCATTGCATGGGCTGCGTGACTTGCCGGCGCCGCACTTCACGCCAGCCCAATGGGAAGTGCTCGAGTCGATCGTTGCGCTGCTGCCGCGCGCCGCCGCGGAGCTGATGCTGGCTTTCGCCGATGCGGGCGAGAGCGACTTCGTGCAGGTCACGCACGCGGCGGTCGACGCGCTCAGTGACACGGTTGGTGCCGCCGACGCGGGTGACGCCGCGCACACGATCGATGCGCGCATTCGCCATTTGCTGATTGACGAGTTTCAGGACACTTCGATCACGCAGTCGGAGCTGATCGAACGACTGGTCGCCGACTGGCGTGCGGGTGACGGTCGAACGATATTCATCGTCGGCGACCCGATGCAGTCGATCTACCGTTTCCGCGAGGCGGAGGTCGGACTATTTTTGCGTGCGTGGAACGGTGGTGTCGGGCGCCTGCCATTGCAGCGCCTGCAGTTGACGCGCAACTTCCGTTCGCAACCTCGCCTGGTCGAGTGGGTCAATGCTGCGTTCGCGCGCGTGCTGCCCGGTGAAAGCGATATCGCGAGCGGAAGCGTTGCGTTCGAGCCGTCGACGGCGGAGGAATGGCGGGAGGGTGCGCCGCCAGAAGCGGCGACGTTCAACGCGGTGATCGACGGTTCGCCCTCCGACGAGGCTGTTCGTGTGGTTGCGTTGGTGCAGCGCATTCAGGCAAACGATCCGGCGGCATCGATCGCGCTGCTGGTGCGCGCGCGACCGCATCTGGCGCAGATCGTGCCAGCGCTGCGCGAAGCGGGACTGCGCTTTACTGCGGTCGAGATCGAGCCGTTGCTTGCACGCCCCTTGATTGGCGACTTGCTCGCGCTCACGCGTGCGCTCGAGCATCTTGCCGATAAGGTCGCTTGGCTTGCCATTCTGCGGGCCCCATGGTGCGGATTAACGCTCGCCGATCTATCGGCACTGGTTGAGGGGTCCATCAATACGACGGTATGGCAGCAGATGCGCGATTCGTCACGCTGGTCACAACTGTCGGCCGACGGGCAGCAGCGATTGACGCGCGTGGCAGCCGTTCTCGCACGTGCGCTCAAGCTGCACGGACGGAGCCCGCTGGCAGAGCGCCTGCGCGAAACCTGGTGGCTTCTGGGCGGTCCCGTGTGTGTGTCGAGCGCCTCCGATCACGCCGACGCAGAATCGTTCTTTGATCATCTGGCCCAGCACGAAGAGCGAAGCGGAGTGATCGATATCGCCGCCTTCGAAGCTTCGCTGGTTCGGCTGTATGCGGCTTCAGATGCGCAGGCCGCCCGCGCGCTGCAGTTGATGACGATTCATAAGGCGAAAGGGCTCGAGTTTGATTACGTCATCGTCCCGGGGCTGGACCGGGTACCCGCAAGTGATGATGCACAGCTGATGCAGTGGCTGGAGCGTCCGTCCGATGCAGGTCTGCCCGAGCTGCTGCTTAGTCCTATCTATGCGGCCGACACAGACAAGAAAACCGATTCGATCTATTGCTGGATCGAGCGGTTGCAGCAGCAGCGCCAGACGCATGAGGACGAGCGCCTGCTCTACGTGGCCGCGACGCGCGCACGAAAACAGCTGCACTGGCTAGCGTGCGTCGCGACGGCGGACGGCGAGCTTTCCCCTCCGCGCGTGAATTCTCTGTTGCAACGGTTGTGGCCTGCCGTGGAAGATGAATGCAAACTCGCGCTTGCCGAGCGCGCCCACGCGGGCGGCCGTATAGCTGCGCAGTTGCCCGTAACGTACGACCAGTCGCTGCGGAGATTGCCCGTCGATTGGGCTTTTCCAATTGCGCCTCCGGCGCTCAACTGGCAGCATCACGTGCTTCCGCCTGCGGAGCCAGCGATCGAGTTCTCGTGGGCTGGCGAGACCGCGCGTCGCGTCGGATTGGTAGTGCATCGCTGGCTGCAGCGCATGGGGGACGACGCATTGCGTGACTGGAGTGCCGAGCGGGTGCAGGCAATCACGCCACACATCGAGCGTGAACTTGCCGGTGCCGGTATCGGCGGCACTGAACTGAAAGCCGCGCGCGCGCGCGTTACACAGGCACTGATAGGCGTGCTCTCCGACCCACGTGCGCGATGGCTGCTTGGGCCTCACAAAGAGGCGCAAAGCGAGCTTCGTTTGACCGTGCGCACCGAAAGCGGAGCGAAACGCATTGTTCTAGATCGCACGTTCGTTGACGAAAACGCCGCACGCTGGATCATCGACTACAAGACTGGGACGCATGAGGGCGCCGATGTCGAAGGGTTCCTAGACCGCGAACAAGTGCGCTACGCGGCGCAATTACAGCTGTATGCGCAAGCATTCGGCGGCAACGCTCAATTAGGCCTCTACTTTCCGCTGCTGAACGGCTGGCGAGGGTGGAAACGCCAGAATGACACGAACTAGCGGGGGAGCTCCAAGAGGGGCGCAGCCCTTCTTGCATCTTCAAGGGAGCCAACGGCTCGCGTTTCCGCTTAGCGGAAAAGGCGAGCCTGAACCTCGGCACCTGTGGCACTCCGCTGTGGCTGCTTCGTTCCCGACCTGACCAGGTTCACGGCACCCCAGTGCGAGGGGGCCCGCCACTAGGGATGATACGCGGCAACGTTGCAAGTCTGTAATGTCGAGACAATGAACGTTTCGATTCGTGTCGCATGCGAAAGAGATGTCGCCATTCTGCACGCGCTAATCCGCGCGCTGGCGGAATACGAAAAACTCGCGTTCCAAGTGATCGGCACTCCTGAGGATTTGCGCCGCGAGCTCTTCGGTACGCAGCCGGTAATCGAAGCGGTGGTTGCGTGGCAAGATCAAAGCGCACTCGGCTTCGCGTTGTACTTTCACAATTACTCCACGTTCCTTGCGCGCCGCGGGTTGTATCTTGAAGATCTTTTCGTGGTTCCCGAAGCACGGGGGCGCGGCATCGGTAAAGCATTGATCCGTCACTGCGCGCGTGTTGCGGTCGAACGAGGGTGCGGGCGGTTCGAATGGTCGGTGCTCGACTGGAATCAGCCGGCGATCGAGTTCTATCAATCGATCGGTGCGACGCTGCTTCCCGACTGGCGCATCTGTCGCATCACCGGAACAGCTTTGACGCAGCTCGCGCAGACGTAAACTTACTCCATGTCGTATCAGGTTTTAGCCCGCAAGTACCGTCCGCGCGACTTTTCAACTTTGGTCGGACAGGAACACGTGGTTCGTGCGCTGACTCACGCGTTGACGGAGAATCGGCTGCATCACGCGTACCTGTTTACCGGTACCCGCGGCGTTGGCAAGACCACGCTGTCCAGAATTCTCGCGAAGACGCTTAACTGCGTTGGCCCCGATGGTAACGGCGGCATCACGGCGACGCCCTGCAATGTATGCGAGCCGTGCACGGCGATCGACGCTGGCCGCTTCGTCGACTACATCGAGATGGACGCGGCCAGCAATCGCGGCGTCGACGAGATGGTACAGCTGCTGGAGCGCGCGATGTATGCGCCGAGCAGTGCGCGCTTCAAGGTGTACATGATCGACGAAGTCCACCAGCTGTCATCGCATGCGTTCAATGCGATGCTGAAAACGCTGGAAGAGCCGCCCGAGTACGTCAAATTTATCCTGGCGACGACTGATCCGCAGAAAGTGCCGGTGACGGTGCTGTCGCGCTGCCTGCAATTCAATTTGAAGCAGATGACGCCGTCGGCAATTGCAGAACACATGACGGGAATTCTGGCGGCGGAGAAAATCGCAGCGGAGGCGCCGGCTTTGTGCGCGCTGGCGCATGCGGCGCGCGGCAGTATGCGCGATGGTCTGTCACTGCTCGACCAGGCGATTGCTTATTCGGGCGGCAGCATTACGCACGGCGCGGTACGAGGGATGCTTGGAGCGATCGACGAAAGCACATTGATTGCGGTCCTCGACACAATCGCGGCACGGGATGCCGCAAAAATGCTGGCGATCGCCGATCAGATGAACGAGCGAAGCGTTTCGTTTGGGCAGGCGATGCGCGACCTCGCGAGCTTGTTGCATCGGCTGGCATTGATACAGCAGGTGCCAAGTGCAGCCGATGATGAAGTCGATGCGGGCGAATTGCGGCGCCTTGCATCGACTTTCGCCGCCGACGAGATCCAGTTGTTCTATCAAATTGCGTTGCACGGGCGTAACGAGATGCACCTGGCTCCGGACGAGTACGCCGGATTTACGATGGCGCTGATCCGGATGCTCGCGTTTGCGCCGGCGGATGCTTCGCCACGCCGAACGCCCGCGCGCGCGTCGCCGCCTCTTGCCTCCGCCCCAGTGGCGGTAGCTCCAGCCGCGCCAGAAGCGATTGAACCTGACAAGTCCGCAGTGCCATCAACGCGTAGCGAGCAACCAAGTCAAGCAACGCCATTTGGCGGCGACTGGCCGGGACTGGTGGCGCGCCTCAAAGTTTCGGGACTTGTACGCGAACTCGCCCAGCGTAGCGAGTTGATTGCGAACGAAGGCGATCGTTTGAAGCTGCGTGTTCCGCTGAAGACGCTGCTTGACGCAGGCGCGTTGCAAAAGCTGCAGACGGCGGTGAGCGAAACGCTCGGGCGTCCGATCCGTCTCGCCGCCGAGATAGGAAGCACAGTCGGTCCAACTTCGGCAGCAATCGCCGATAAGGCGCGCGCTGAGAGACAACGGCAGGCCGAAGAGTCGATTTACGCCGATCCCTTCGTGCGAGAATTGATTGAGAACTTTGGCGCGTCGGTTGATCCGGCGTCGATTCGCCCGCGCAGTGATAACGAGCAAGACAGCGATACGGAAAAGACACCATGATGAAGGGCCAGATGGCCGGGCTGATGCAGCAGGCGCAGAAGATGCAGGAGAACATGAAGCGCATGCAGGATGAGCTCGCGACCACTGAAGTCGAAGGGCAATCGGGCGCCGGCATGGTCAAGGTTACGATGACGTGCAAGCACGACGTACGCGCCGTTGCGATCGATCAAAGCCTGGTGGGCGACGACAAGGACATGCTGGAAGATCTTGTTGCAGCCGCGTTTAACGACGCTGTACGGCGCGCCGAAGCTGTGTCGCAGGAAAAAATGGCGTCGGTCACTGCGGGGATGCCGCTGCCTCCGGGATTCAAGCTGCCGTTCTAACCCGCACCTTAAGTCCGCCGTGCGCGGTCTCTGCAAGCAATATTCATGAAGCTGGGTCACACGATTGACAATCTTGTCGACGCGTTAAAACGTTTGCCGGGCATCGGCCCACGCTCGGCGCAGCGGATCGCGTTCCACTTGCTGCAACATGATCGAGACGGCGCGTCGCGCCTTGGCGAAGCGCTGCTCACGGCGGCGCGGACGGTCGGGCAGTGCCAGCGGTGCAATACGCTGACTGAGCAGCCGATCTGTGCCACCTGCAACAGCACCAAGCGTGACGCGCAACTCTTGTGCGTCGTCGAATCGCCGGCAGATCAGCTGGTAATTGAGCAGTCCCTCGCGTACGGCGGTCTTTACTTCGTGATGATGGGCCGACTGTCGCCGCTGGACGGCATTGGCCCGCGTGAAATTCAGATGGAGCGCTTACTGGCACGTGTGGCGGACAGCATCGTGCGCGAAGTCATCGTAGCGACGTCGTTCACGCCCGAAGGCGACGCCACCGCACACTACATCACGCAGCTCGTTCGTGAGCGCGATCCGCAGTTGAAAGTGACGCGGCTGGCGCGTGGCGTGCCTGCCGGTGCCGAGCTTGAATACACCGATGTCAACACCGTGGCGCAGGCGATGCTCGATCGCCGCGCTGATTAGCCGGAGCTAGACTGCGGCATGACCGTCGCGTACTGGTGTGTTCTGATCGCTGCCGTCATGCCGCTAATTGCGATCGGCATCGCGAAGGCCGGAGGAGAACGCTACAACAATCGCCATCCGCGCGTCTGGCTAGAAAAACAGCAGGGCTA
>DATLMT010000103.1:0-2687 GCA_035537135.1 Burkholderiaceae bacterium
ATGTCGTGTGGCCGCGTCAGTCGGCTACGTTATTGCGGCCGAGCTGCGTGCGCACGGCGTCGATATGACATTCGCACCCGTGCTTGATATCGATTACGGCCGCAGCACCGTGATCGGCGACCGCGCGCTGCATTCCGATCCGCGCGTCGTCGGCATGCTCGCGGCACACCTGACGCACGGACTGCTGCTCGCCGGAATGGCCAACTGTGGGAAGCATTTCCCGGGCCACGGCTGGGCCGAGGCCGACTCGCACATCGCGCTTCCCGTCGATAACCGCTCGCGCAAAGACATCTTGAAAGACGCGGCGCAGTACCGATGGCTCGCCCCGATGCTTGCGGGCGTAATGCCGGCGCATGTTGTTTACTCGCAAATAGATCAGCAGCCGGCCGGCTTTTCTCGGCAATGGATCACATTGCTGCGCAGCGAGCTTGGTTTCACGGGCGCAGTGTTCAGCGACGACTTGCTAATGGCCGGTGCGGGTGCGGCGGGCACGGTGTCGGATCGCGCAAAGGCATCGCTCGATGCCGGCTGCGACTTCGCTTTGGTTTGCAACGACACCACGGCGATGGATCAAGTGCTGGACAACGTCACCTGGACACCCGGTCCGGCGTTTGACGCAAGGTTGGCTCGACTAGAGCCGCGCGGAGCGCCGCTGCTCATGTCGGAACTTCGCGACACTGATTTGTACCGCAACGCGTGCCGCGACGTTGCGAGCTTGACTAGCCAATGACTGCTCGCGACGGCGTGTCAACTTGACTTGCAAGCGGCTTACGCGCGCTCAATGTAGCTTCCATCATCAGTATTCACGCGGATTTTTTCCCCGACGTTGACGAAGGGCGGGACCTGCACGCTGATTCCCGTCTCCAGCGCCGCTGGCTTGAAGCTGGTCGTTGCGGTGGCGTTCTTGATTCCGGGCTCGGTGTCGACGACCTCGAGAATCACGGTGGTTGGCAGCTGAATTCCGATCGCACGCCCATTGTGAAAATTGATTTCGACCTGCAAATTGGGCAACAGGTAGCCGGTCTGGCCTTCGAGAAACTCCGCACTTAAAGATAGCTGTTCGTATGTTTCGTTGTCCATAAAAACGTAGGCGTCGCCGTCCTGGTACGAGTAGGTCATCGCGCGGCGATCGATGAACGGACGCTCGACGCGGTCATCGGTCGACAGCCGCTCGTTGCGCTTCTGCCCGGTCTCGATGTCCTTGATTTCGATTTGCATGTAGGCGCCGCCCCGGCCGCCGACGTGCACGTGATAGCTTTTCAGCACGCGCCAGACTTTCTTGTCGAGCTCGAGCAAATTTCCGACTCGGATTTCGGTCGCGAGAATCTTCGCCATTTCAGTCCTGATTTATTTGGAAGGCCGGCGAACCTACAATTGCCGGTCGCCGATTGTTGATACAGCGCGCGCGATTATAGGTGCGCAACCGTCCTACAGTGAACGCTCAAACTGCCGTTTTCGATCCCAAGCCTGTACTGGCCGGCTTGCCGCACCTGCCCGGCGTGTACCGCATGTTCGCTGCAGACGGCACGGCGCTGTACGTCGGAAAGGCGCGCGATCTTCGCAAACGTGTTTCGTCATATTTCAACAAGAATCTCGGGCTGTGGACCGGACACATGGTGTCGCGGATCGGGCGCATCGAAACGACAGTGACGCGATCCGAGGCGGAAGCGCTGTTGCTGGAGAACACGCTGATCAAGGCGCTCGGCCCGCGCTACAACGTCGTGTTCAAGGACGACAAGTCGTATCCGTACTTGAAGTTCACCCCGCACACGTTCCCGCGCATCGCTTATTACCGCGGCGCGGTCGATCGCCTCGCTCAATACTTCGGGCCTTATCCGAACGCATGGGCGGTCAAGGACAGCATTCAGCTGCTGCAAAAGGTGTTTCGGCTACGCACGTGTGAAGACACAGTCTTTGCCAACCGCTCGCGGCCGTGCCTGCTGCATCAGATTCAGCGCTGCAACGCGCCGTGCGTCAAGCTGATCGAGCCCGACGCCTATGCGCAGGATGTCGACCGTGCGGTGCGCTTTCTGCGCGGACAGACCGACGACGTGATGCGCGAGCTCGAGCAGCGCATGCGCGAGCTGTCAGAGGATTTGAAGTTCGAGCAAGCGGCTGCGGTGCGCGACCAGATCGGCGCGCTCGCCAAAGTGCTCCATCAACAGGCGGTAGACACCACCGGCTCGGACGCCGATGCGGATGTCCTGGCGGTGGCGACAGACAGCGGCTGTGCCTGCGTCAATCTGGCGATGATCCGCGGTGGTCGGCACCTCGGAGACAAGCCTAACTTTCCAGCGCGCAGCGGGGGCGACGGCGCCGAGCCCGCAGAGATTCTGTCGGCTTTCATATCGCAGCACTATCTGACGCAGCCGGTGCCACCCACTCTGGTCGTCAACGCCGACGTCGATGCCGACGAGCTTTCGGCGATGCTTTCGGAAGCAAGCGGTCGGCGCGTGCTGCTGGTGCGGCATCCGCAGGAGCAGCGGCGCCGTTGGCTCGAGATGGCGGAAGCCAATGCGCGCCTTGCGCTGGCGCGCCGCTTGGCCGAAGAAGGTTCGCAGATTGCACGTACGCGCGCCTTGGTGGATGCACTTGGGTTAGAGCTGGGAGAAGAGGACGCGGACAAGCTGCGGGTGGAGTGCTTCGACGTCAGCCACACTTCGGGCGAGGCTACGCAGGCGTCGTGT
>DATLMT010000104.1:0-6525 GCA_035537135.1 Burkholderiaceae bacterium
GATTTGCTGTTGCGGTTCATAACTATCTCCTGGTTGGACTGCTTGGTTGGACTCCCGTCTGGGAGGACTTCAACGGTTTGCACCGATGCTTTGAGTGCTCAGAACTGCGCAGAGCCAATTGCCTCTAGCGCTTTGTGTTGCGGGGCCTTGTTGAGCCGCCACCACGCGACGAGCTTTTCAAAATCGCCGCCGAATTTCGCCTGTTTGATTTCCTCGAAGTTCTCCCCACAGCTCGCGCCATGTGGGCCTTCGATGCCGCGAGTGGTGCCGAGGTAATCGCAGATCCAAAATCCCTTTTCGAGCTCGGCGATCTTCGCTGCACTGTTGTGCCCATTGACAGCTGCCAACGCTGCGGCAGCTTCGGCTGGAGTTCCCACATCAAGCGGCGTCGAGTAAGCCGGCGACTGGAAGGAAACGGCGGCAGCGACAAGCAGCGACGCAAAGATCAATGCGGCGGGCGTCGACCCGAGTTGCACTGGCTGGTGCCGCTTGGCAGCGGCGGGAAATCTGGAAGTACGTGTTGTCATGGTGAGCTCCGGTTAATTCCGGCCCGTGCCGGCATGGAAAGCACTTTGGAGGGAGCCCGCCCACGGATTACCCACAGGTTCGAAAATGGGCGCTGTAGGGGTGTTGGCGCCTGAAGCACAGGCGCGACCCGGTCAGGACAGAACGCGCGATCCCGCCATGACCGTACCCCTCAGACGGCGACCGATGGTTCTCTGAGCTTGATTGCTTCGCACTTGCGCTGAAGCGTCAACTCCATTTCCATCCGCCGTACGACGACGAAGCGAAGCTTCCCTTCACATACAACTTCGTGCTCATCGCTCGCCTGTACCCAGAACGTTGCGTCGTGGTCACCGATGCCGATGACCCACCCGTCCACCTTGACGATTGATCCGGGCGGAATCGGAGCCCGATGCTGGCACTGTATGCATGACCCAACTACGGTTTCTTCGTCCTGGTCAAGATAGAGCTGCATCTCGCGTGCACAGATTGATTCGAGCACAGCGACTAGGTAGCCAGTGGCCATCGCGTTGATCATGCGGCCCGCGTACGCCTTAACGTGAGGAAGCGACCCAAACAGTTTCTGCACACTTTGTGCAGCCGGAACGACGTACTTTTCGCTGAAAAAGATCTGACTAATTTCGCAATGCTTCATGGCTTGTCTCCTTGACCACAGCTTCTAATCTCTGCCCCGACCTCCAACGCCTCGTGCTCAGCCTCTTTGTTTAAGCCATACCACTCGATCCATTCGTCGAAGTCGCCGCCAAACGTTGCGAGCCGCAGTTGCTTGATGACGGCGCCGCACATCTCCAGTTCGTGTAATTCCAGCGTGCTAACAGTTGCTGCGTAGTCGCACATCCAGAACAGTTTTTCGAGTTCTCTGTCACCGCTGGCGCCAGAAGTCACTTCGGTACGGTTGACAAAGTCATGCGCGTCGATGATTGGGTCGCGTGATTCCACAACAGCGCCTGGCGCCGACGCATCAGCCTGTGGCGCGGCAACCGACAGCGTGCCCGCGATAAGCGCAGCCAGAACAACCCGCGTGGCGCACGGTTTTGTGCGGCCCCGGTAAGACCTGAATAAATCGCTCTCATTTTGTGTCTCCAGTTACGCCGGTCGGTGCCGGCACAAGGAAGAAGCCTCGGGGCGAGCCACCCACAGATAGCCCACAGCAAAAAGCAGCTGAACTTGATGTCGAATATTCGACAAAACCAGCATCGAGTTATCGTTGCGACCCCACCAACCACCGCTTCGACATGCGCGTACTTGTCGTTGAAGACGATCCAATGATTGGCGAGGCCGTCGTCGCCGGCCTCGCGGCAGACGGCTACGCGGTGGATTGGGTGAGGGATGGACGCGCGGCGGAGTTGTCGTTAAGCACGCATGCGTATTCGCTGCTGCTACTCGACATCGGCTTGCCGGCGCGCAGCGGTCTCGATGTGCTGACGTCGATGCGTGCGCGCAAACTCGACGTTCCGGTGCTGATCATTACCGCGCGGGACACGGTCGCTGATCGCATCGCGGGCCTCGATGCGGGCGCCGACGATTACCTGGTAAAGCCATTCGACCTTGACGAATTATCAGCGCGCGTGCGGGCGCTGCTACGACGTGCTGCGGGCCGAGCCGAACCGCTGATCGAACGCGGTGCGCTGATATTGAATCCGGCCACCCACGAGGTCCGGTTGCACGACACACCGGTCGACGTTTCCGCGCGTGAATTCGCGCTGCTGCTGGCGCTCGCCGAACGTGCAGGCAGCGTGGTCTCGCGCTCGCAACTCGAAGAGAAACTGTATGGCTGGAATGAAGCGGTCGGCAGCAACGCAATCGAGGTGCATGTTCACAACCTGCGCCGTAAGCTCGGCGAATCGATCATCCGCAACGTTCGCGGGCTCGGCTACAAGCTCGACTGATGCGTGCGTTCTCTATTCGTCGCCGTTTGCTGGTCGCGCTGCTCGGTGCTTTGCTCGCAGCAGGATTGATTGCGGCGATTGCCACATATGCATCGGCACGAAGCGAAGTCGATGCTCTGCTCGACGAAGAGCTGCGCCAGATCGCATTGTCGTTGCGCAATCACGGGCAGCTCGAGATGCAGCGCCTGCAGCGCGCGAGCGACGACCCCGAACTGCGCGTACTGGTGCAGGTATGGGATCCCGCGTTCGATCGGCCCTACAGCTCGCGTGCCATCGAACCTCTGCCACGCCTGACCGCCGAAGGCTTTGCAACTGTCGAACATGACGGTCGTTCGTGGCGCGTCTACGCAACGCCGTCCGGCAAACAGGCGATTCAGGTCGCGCAGCCGACCGCTTTTCGTGCCGAGCTTGCGGCGAAGAGCGCTGGCCGACTGCTGTTGCCGGTTGTCGTCGTGCTGCCTTTTCTTGCGCTACTTGGATGGTGGATTGTCGGGCGCGGGCTTGCTCCGCTAGCCCAGATCGCGAAAACGCTGACTCAGCGCGACCCGACATCGCTGCAGCCCTTCATGGTCGAACAGTTACCGACCGAAGCGCGACCGCTGGTCGAGTCGCTGAATGCTCTGTTGCAGCGCCTCGACACGTCGTTCGATATGCAGCGCCGCTTCGCCGCCGACGCTGCGCACGAATTGCGAACACCGTTGACCGCACTGACTCTGCAGGTGCAGCTTGCCGCACGCGCGCAATCGGAGGATGAACGTGCAATCGCACTCGAGCGGCTGGAGCATGGCGTTAAGAGAGCGACGCGGCTGGTGCAGCAACTGTTGACTATGGCGCGCCTCGATCCGCAGTCTGCGCAAACACCCGCCGCGCCTATTGACCTCTCGATACTGGCAAGAACCGTCGTTGACGAGCTGCAACCATTGGCGGCGCAAAAATCGATCGTGCTGAAAGCCGACGCTACTGCCTCCGTGTGGGTGCTCGGCCAGGAAGAGGCCCTGCGCATTTTGCTGACCAATCTGATCGACAATGCAGTCCGCTACACGGCGATGAGCGGCAGAGTCGACGTTAACGTGCAGCCCGGCGACGTAAGCGCACAAGTGATCGTGCAGGACAACGGGCCGGGTATTCCGCCTGACGAGCGCGAGCGTGTATTCGATCGCTTCTATCGTGGCAGGGATTCGGCTGCGGGCGGCAGCGGCCTGGGCCTGGCGATCGTGCGACAGATTGCCGAGCTGCATGGCGGCCGGGTCACATTGTCCGCAGGCACCGAAGCGGGCGGGTTACGGGCTTTGGCGAGCTTCCCCGCGGCATCTGCTCCTTAAGTATTCCTTAAGTATTGCGCCGTATGTTTCGTTTCACTTTGCTCGCTCGAGTAAGGTAAGCGCACCAAGCGCCGCACACCGCGGCGCTTTTTTTTGGCCGCTCAAAGACAATTCGTGTCCTTGATTCTGCAGTCCATCGCCGAACTGGTGAAAATGGCCGCTTCTACCTTTAGCATTGGTCGAATGCCGGCCGATCCCGGCGCGTCATTAAAAGATTCCCACAAGGAGCTGTCATGCATTTCGTCAAAGCTTTTCTCGTCGCCGTTAGTCTGACGACGACTCCGCTGATATACGCACAACCCGCAAAGCAAATTCCGCTCCGGGATTTCTTTAAAAATCCGGAGCAGACGGCGCATGCACTTTCGCCCGACGGACAATACCTTGCGTGGCTCGCCCCTTGGCAGTCGCGTCGAAACATCCACGTGCGCCCGCTCGCGGGCGGGGCAACAACCCGTGTAACGGCGGAAACCGCGCGCGACATATCTAGCTTTGGTTGGAAAGGCTCGAATCGCCTGATCTATGGCAAGGACTTCGGTGGCGATGAGAACTTCCACATCGTGAGCGTGGACCGCAAAGGTGAAGGGCTGAAGGACTTGACGCCTGGCGAAAAAGTCAAAGCGAATATGGTTGATCAACTGATAGACGATGATGACCACATCATCGTCTCGCACAACCGCCGCGACGCGAAAGTATTCGACGTATTCCGGATCAACGTCAACACCGGCGAAGAAAAGCTGATCGCACAGAACCCGGGCAACATCACCGGTTGGAGGACGGATCACGATGGCAAGCTGCGCGCGGCGATCACCACAGACGGTGTCAACACATCGCTGTTGTACCGCGACAAGGAAGACGAAAGCTTCAAGCCCATTTTGACGACCAACTTCAAAGACGCCGTCTCCCCGCTTTTCTTCACCTTCGACAACCGGAAGCTTTACGTGGCGTCGAACCGCGGTCGCGATAAGGCTGCGATCTACGTGTTCGACCCCGCCACGGCCAAGGAGGGCGAGCTGCTGGTCGAGCACGCAGACGTTGACGTAAGCGGCCTCAGCTATTCGCGCAAGCGCAAAGTATTGACCAACGCGAACTGGGTGACTTGGAAAACCGAGCGCAAGTTTTTCGACAAAGAGTCGGAGGACATGTGGCGTGACGTCCAGTCGAAGCTTCCCGGCTACGAGCTCGCATTCACCTCCACCAACCGCGCTGAAGACAAGTTCATCGTTGCCGCATTCAGCGACAAGACGCGCGGTAAGCGATATCTGTACGACAAAGCTGCGAAGAAGCTCGAGCTGCTGGCCGACGTTTCACCGTGGCTACCGGAGAGCGACCTGGCGGACATGAAGCCGATTCAATACAAGTCGCGCGACGGGCTGACGATCCATGGATACCTGACGCTTCCGAAAGGCGTTCCGGCGAAGAATCTTCCGGTCGTCATCAATCCGCACGGTGGCCCCTGGTTCCGCGATGCCTGGGGGTTCAATCCGGAGGTGCAGTTCCTGGCCAACCGCGGATACGCGGTGCTGCAGATGAACTTTCGCGGTTCCACCGGATACGGCCGCGAGTTCTGGGCGGCATCGTTCAAGCAGTGGGGACGCAGGATGCAGGACGATGTGACGGACGGCGTCCAGTGGCTGATCAAGGAAGGTATCGCCGACCCGAAGCGCGTCGCCATTTACGGCGGCAGTTATGGCGGCTACACCACGCTGGCGGGGCTGGCGTTTACTCCGGATCTATATGCAGCCGGTGTCGACTATGTCGGAGTGTCCAACCTGATCACGTTCATGAAGTCGGTCCCGCCGTATTGGAAGCCGTTTCTTGAAATGATGGGAGAAATGGTCGGCGACATGGAGAAGGACGAAGCGATGTTGAAAGCAGCTTCGCCCGTGTTCAGTGCCGACAAGATCAAGGCGCCGTTGCTGATAGCGCAAGGCGCGAAGGACCCGCGTGTGGCGAAGTCGGAAAGCGATCAGATGGTCGAAGCAATGAAAAAGCGCGGCGTCGAGGTCGAGTACATCGTCAAGGACAACGAAGGGCACGGCTTCAGTAACGAGGAAAATCGGTTCGAGTTTTATGAGGCGATGGAGCGCTTCCTGAAGAAGCACCTCGGCGGTTGATCGAGCCTAGGCTGCGCTGCTTGCGAATTGTTGACAATCTTGTCGACAATTTACACAATCAGCATGCGGAGAGCGCATGTTTAAACGTTTGCTGGTTCTGATTGGCTTGGGCCTAGGCGTTTGCACGGCAAGCGCGCAGCAATTTCCTGCGAAACCCGTTCGCATCATCAATCCGTTTGCCCCCGGCGGTGCCACCGACATCATCGCGCGGCAGATGGCGCAAAAGCTGGCCGAGATGTGGGGCCAGGCGGTGGTCGTTGAAAACCGTACCGGTGCGAGCGGCGCGATCGGAGTCGAAATGGTCGCGAAGAGCTCGCCCGACGGTTACACGCTGCTAATGGCCACCCAGACCACGCAGGCTGCCAATCCGGGCCTCTATCCGAAGCTGCCGTACGACCCCGTCAAGGATCTTGCGCCGCTGACACTGGCTGGCTCGACGCCATTGGCGCTGATGGTGCGCCCTTCGCTCGGAGTCTCAAGCGTGCGTGAGCTGCTCGACTATGCGAAGAAAAATCCCGGCAAGCTTGTTTATGCCTCCGGCGGCAATGGAACGTCGCAGCATCTGACCGCCGAGCTGATGAAGAGCATGAGCAGCACTTACATGTTGCACCTTCCATACCGCGGCGCCGGGCCGGCGCTTGCCGATCTACTCGGCGGACAGGTCGACGTGATGTT
>DATLMT010000105.1:0-2062 GCA_035537135.1 Burkholderiaceae bacterium
CGCCTCCTGCCACTGATATTCCCGCCGATCCCTAATGCCTGAGCGATCAAACCGCGCAGCGCTCGTCACCGGCGCCGCACGCCGCATCGGCCGCGAGATCGCACTCGCGCTCGCGCGCGACGGTTGGGACGTGGCCGTCCACTACGCAACTTCGCGCGACGACGCGCTGCATACGGTGGCACAGGTTGAAGCGCTCGGCCGGCGCGCGATTGCAGTGAATCGCGACCTAGCCGTAGAGCCGGGCGTGATCAGCCTCCTTGCAGAATGCGCAAACGAGCTGGCGCCGATTACTTGCGTGGTCAACAACGCTTCGCTGTTCGAATACGACAACATCGCGCGCTTCAGCCTCGATCATCTGTGGCGGGCAATGCGAACAAATACCGCAGCCCCGGTCATGCTGGCCCGCTCGCTGCACGAACATCTAGCGCATGATGCGCGCGGCGTCGTGATCAACCTGCTCGATCAGAAGCTGGAGAATCCGAACCCGGACTTTTTTTCGTACACGCTGTCCAAAGCAGCCTTGAAAGAGGCGACTCGGCTGCTGGCAATTGCGCTGGCACCGAAGGTCAGAGTCGTCGGCATTGCGCCCGGCATCACGCTCGCCTCCAATTTGCAGACCGATACAGGGTTTGCAGAGGCGCATCGCCGGACTCCGCTCGACCGGTCTAGTACGCCCGACGATGTTGCGAAAGCCGCTGTCTACCTTGCAAATGCCGCCGCGGTCACCGGCACTATTCTGCTCGTTGATGGTGGCCAGCACCTGGTTCCGAGCTCGCGCGACGTGATGTTTTTGACCGAGACGCAGCCCGAGTGAGCTCGCTGCTCGACCCCCGCCTCGCCGATTGCCGCAGGATTTTTCTGCGCAACTACGTGTTGAACGCCAATATAGGAGTTCATGCGCACGAGAAAAATGGCACGCAGCGCATCGCGCTGAACGTAGACGTTTTCGTTCCAATCGCACTCTCGACCCCGCTCCGTGACCGCATTCACGAAGTGGTCGACTACGATTTCATCCGGGTCGCCATCAGTCACCGCATCGGGCAGGGTCACATTAACCTTCAGGAAACCCTGATCGATGACATTACACGCGTCCTGCTTGCGCATCCCGCGGTACGCGCAGTGCGCGTGTCGAGTGAGAAATCCGACGTTTACGATGACGTTGACGCAGTCGGAATCGAGATATTTCGTTTCAAGGAAGATGCATGAACGCGCCATTGCGAAAAGTTGCGTTCGAGAACAACAAGCTTGAAAAGCGCCTGCTGCGGTTGACGGGGCAGGCAATCACGCACTTCAACATGATCGAAGCCGGCGACAAGGTGATGGTGTGCCTGTCCGGCGGCAAAGACAGTTACGGTCTGCTTGATGTGCTGCTGTTGCTGCGGGAGCGTGCACCGATTGACTTCGACCTCGTAGCCGTCAACCTCGATCAGAAGCAGCCTGGATTTCCCGCGAACCTCTTGCCGCAGTATCTGAAGTTAAAAGGCGTGCCGTTTCATATCGAAACGCAGGACACCTACTCCATCGTGAGGCGTGTCATTGCCGAAGGTAAGACGATGTGCTCACTGTGCTCGCGGCTGCGACGTGGCATTCTGTATCGAGTCGCCGGCGAGCTCGGCGCGACGAAGATTGCGCTCGGCCATCATCGCGACGACATCCTCGGTACGTTCTTCCTGAATCTGTTCTACGGCGGCACGCTGAAAGCAATGCCGCCGAAGCTTGTCTCCGATGATGGAAAACACATCGTGATCCGCCCCCTTGCTTACGTCGAAGAGGACGATCTGTCGCGCTACGCTGAGATCAAGGCATTTCCGATCATTCCGTGCAACCTGTGCGGCTCACAGGTCAATCTGAAGCGTCAGGAAATTAAGCGCATGTTGATCGAATGGCAAAAGCGATATCCGGGACGAGTGGAAAACACCTTCAACGCACTGGCGCGCGTCACACCTTCGCATCTGATGGATTCGGATCTGTTCAACTTTGCGGGGCTGCGTGCCACCGGAAGTCCCGACTTCGATGGCGACATCGCGTTCGACGAGCCCGGCGACGGCCAAGAAGATGCATC
>DATLMT010000106.1:0-4891 GCA_035537135.1 Burkholderiaceae bacterium
CGGGCCGTGCGCGCTACGACTCGATCAACCCAACCGTCGGCATAGTGTTTCGCCCTTCACGTTCGAGCAGTGTGTACGCGTCCTATGGACGCGGGTTCGAGACGCCAACGGTGAATGAGCTCGCATATCGGCCCGATGGCAGCGCGGGGTTTAACACCGCGCTCGAGCCCGCGCGCAGCAACAACTACGAAGTAGGCGCCAAAGCGTCAGTGTCCACGGCGCTGCGTGGCACGATCGCGGCGTTTGTTGTGAATACCGAAAACGATATCGTGGTCCGCACCAACGCCGGCGGCCGTTCCACATTCGCCAATGCAGCAGCGACACGGCGGCGCGGCGTCGAGGCGACCCTAGCCTGGGAGCCGCTCCCCGCATTGTCGTTCTATGCATCTGCAGCCGCGATACACGCGGAGTTCTCAGAACCGTTTTTGACGTGTGCGGCGGCGCCGTGCACGCAACCGACGCTGTCGGTGCCGGCGGGCAATCGACTTCCCGGAGTGCCTTCGTATACGGGCTATTTGGAAACGAAGTTGCGTTCCGAGTGGGCCGATTTGTCCTTCGAAGTACGCGCGCAATCCAGGTTGCGCGTAGATGATCGGAACACCGACGCTGCGCCCGGCTATGCGACGTTCAACCTGGCTTTAGCCCGCAGCTTTGCTGCCGGACCGGCAAAAGCGCGCGCTTTTCTGCGGATCGACAACCTGCTGAATGCGCGATACATCGGCTCAGTGATCGTGAATGAGGCCAATGCGCGCTTTTTCGAGCCGGCGCCAGGGCGCTCGTGGTTGATCGGGCTCGATGTGAGGCTGTGATGACGCGACTGTTCCACTGCTGCGCTTTCAGCAGCGTCCTGATTGCGCTGCTGTTCTTGGTTTCCTGCGGGGCACCTGCGCCTGCTCCGGTGTCCGCGCCGCCCACGCCGGGCGGAACGCCGCCGGCGCCGATTGTTAAAGCTCCGATCGAAACCATCGAGGCGCGCCCGCCTTCACCGCCTACGCCGTCAGCGCGGCTGGCACCTCTGGATCCCGCGCTAGAGGATTGGAAGCGCAGCGCCGCGCAGAAGGTGCATGCGGTCAATCGTGCCCAGCTCTTCGAAGGCCGCCCCGAACATCTGCTGCGCGCGGTCATTGTGGTCGAGGTCACGGTCGACCGCGACGGCAAGGTCGCGCGCTCCAAAGTTTTGCGCTCCCCTGGGATCGCGTCGCTAGACAGCATGGCACTGGCTTCGCTGAAGGCGGCTTCGCCGCTGCCAGCGCCACCGTCCAGGCTGGTCGCCAAAGGACCGCTCGTGTTTTCCGAAACCTGGCTCGTTCGAAAGGATGGACGATTTCAATTGCGCAGCTTGGCATTGCCGCAGGAGTAGCGAAAAAGCATCATTGGGGGTGCGCAAGCACCGTTATTTGAGTATTTCGGCCGCGCAAACAGCCACTTAGCTGTCCAGATGTGTCAACCTGCTGCCCGGCTGGGCGTTGGGGCTGCAGAGTCAACGGGTCGGCCTTGCACGTGTATTCGGGTTCGGCTAACGACTCAGGCGTTTGTCTCAATCGAGCCATCACTTTTAACCCACCGTTCCAGGACACAACTATGAAAAAGCTGCTTGCTGCCTTGATCGCTTCCGCGTTCGCAACCGTCGCGTTCGCGCAAGACAAAATGAAAGACGAGAAGAAGAAGGCTGAAGCTACCAAGCCTTACGCAAACACGCCGACGGAAAACAAAGCGCCCGCGACGAAAGATGCGGCGCCCGCTGCTGCTTCGACGAAGGACGCCGCGCCGACCGCAATGAAGGACAAAAAGGCCATGACCGCGGAGGAAAAGAAGGCTGCGAAGGCCGAGCGCCGTAAAGCGCGTGGCGAGAAGGTCAAAGAGGACCTGAAGCAGGACGTCAAAAAGCCGTAATCGATTCAGGCGGTATAAAAGAGCAGGCAACTTGCCTGCTCTTTTTTTTGCGCCTTGTGTTTCAGCTCCCTATGTTCCAATCAGAACCGTGAGACCTCAAAACGACACATTGTTGCGCGCCCTGCTGCGCGAGCCGACGGAATACACGCCGATCTGGCTGATGCGTCAGGCCGGACGCTACATGGCGGAATACAACGCGACACGCAAGCGTGCTGGCAGCTTCCTCGGGCTCGCCAAGTCGCCCGCGTACGCGACCGAGGTGACACTGCAGCCGGTCGATCGGTTTGAACTGGACGCTGCGATTTTGTTTTCGGACATTCTCACCGTGCCCGACGCGATGGGACTCGGGCTCTACTTTGTCGAGGGCGAAGGTCCGAAGTTCGAGCGGCCGATTCGCACCGAAGCCGATGTGGATCGGCTCGCGTGTCCCGATCCAAGTGTTGAGTTGCGCTATGTCACCGACACCGTACGCGAAGTTCGCCGGGCGCTCGGCAATCGCATTCCGCTGATCGGCTTTTCCGGCAGTCCTTTCACCCTGGCGTGCTACATGATCGAAGGCGGCGGCTCTGACGACTTTCGCCTGATCAAGACGATGCTCTACTCGCGCCCGGACCTGCTGCATCGAATACTTGAAGTCAACGCGCTTGCAGTGGCGGCGTACCTGAACGCTCAGATCGAAGCAGGAGCCCAGGCCGTGATGTTGTTCGACACGTGGGGCGGCGCGCTGGCCGACGGTGCGTACCAGACGTTTTCGTTGGCTTACATGCGCAAGGTGCTCGCGAAGCTGAAGCAAGACCACGACGGTGAGCGCGTGCCGTCAATCGTATTCACAAAAGGCGGCGGGTTGTGGCTGGACCAGATTGCAGACTCGGGGTGTGATGCGGTAGGCCTTGATTGGACCGTGAACCTCGGCGACGCCCGCAAGCGCATTGCCGATCGCTGCGCGCTGCAGGGCAACCTAGACCCGATGGCGCTGTTTGCAGGCGAAAAAGAAATCGAGACGGCTGCAGCCGCCGTGCTAACTGCGTTTGGAACTCCAAAGCGCGCCGATGGCACGTGGGACGGTCACGTGTTCAACCTCGGTCATGGGATATCGCAATACACCCCACCTGAGAGTGTCGAAATTCTGGTGAACTCGGTTCATACGAGAAGCCGCACGGTCCGAAAGTAAATATTCACTCACATGACAACGCTACGTGGACAGTGAAACCGTCGTGCCCCTTGACTTATGCACAAAACCTCGACACACCAGAATTGGCGCGGTTGTCCGGAAGGTATAGCGTGCAAACGCACGTAACTCGGAGGTAAGTCCATGATTTTAATAAAGAGTCTTGGGACGCTACGGTGATGCCGGCCACAGGTTGAAGTGCCGCCGTCACCAGCCAGAACCTGCCTTCGCGCGTTGTCCACAAATTTGTCCACAGGCTCTTTAAGCGCTACTGCGTATGCGATAAATCAGTCACTTACACATCGCTCTTCAAGCGCCGCCTGATGTCTCCCGCTAAAAATCAGCCTTCATATGGACAGGTGGTCCTCGATCTACCGGGCGTACCGCCATTCGATTACTCATTCGATGCCGCTCTGGCGCAACACATTCGAATCGGCGTCCGATGTGTAGTTCCCGTAGGTCGAAGCGCGCGGGTCGGAATCGTCGCTGCGTTGAATCGCCCCGACGTGGAGCCGAAGAAGATTAAGCCGATCACGCGCGCGTTGAACGAGATCGAGCCACTGAATGCGCAGTGGCTACAGCTCACTCGCTTTGCAGCAGAGTATTACCAACATGCGTGGGGTGAAGTGGCGCTGCCCGCACTGCCGCGTGTCTGGCGTAGCGTGCCCGGTCCACGCTACGCGCAGTCGTTGTCGAAAATGCGCGAGCGCGCACCGCCGCGCTGGACCGAGGCGAGTTTGCCTCTCTTCAAGCACACCGCGCAACAGTCTGCTGCGATCGATGCGCTGATCCGTGCTTCCGGATTCGCGCCGCATTTGTTGTTCGGCATAACGGGCAGCGGCAAGACCGAGGTCTATTTAAGCGCGATTGCGCGGACGCTTGCAGCGAACGCGGCCGCGCAAGCGTTGCTACTGGTGCCCGAAATCAACCTGACACCGCAGTTGGAATCGCTGTTGCGGGCGCGCTTTCCGGACGAATCGGTGATCGCGTTACACAGCAACCTCGCAGACGCTGAGCGTGGCGCTGCGTGGTTGGCAGCGCACGAAGGGCGCGCTCGCATCGTCGTTGGCACTCGGCTCGCGGTGTTTTGTTCGATGCCGCAGCTGTCGATCATCGTCGTCGACGAGGAACATGATCCTTCGTATAAGGCGGGCGAGGGCGTGCGTTATTCGGCGCGCGATCTCGCCGTCAAGCGCGCGCAGCTGCTCGACATTCCCGTCGTGCTCGGCTCCGCCACGCCTTCGCTCGAAAGCTGGGCGCAGGCCCACGCCGGCCGGTACCGCCTGCTTCAATTGAGCGAACGCGTTCGGACGGGGAGCGCGCCACAAACCGGACCTGCGCTTGATTTGATAGACGCACGCGTACACAAGCCGCATAACGGGTTGTCGGCGCCGATTTCGCAAGCGTTGACCGATACCTTCGAGCGCGGCGAACAGTCGCTGGTGTTCCTAAATCGTCGCGGCTACGCGCCGGTGGTGACCTGCGAGGCGTGTGGCTGGCTATCGCACTGCCCGCGCTGCTCGACGTTCGCCGTGTTCCACAAGTCGGACCAGACGCTGCGCTGCCATCACTGCGGCTATGCGGCACCGGTTCCGCGCGCGTGCCCTACCTGCGGGAATCAACATTTGAAAGGCGTCGGCCAAGGGACGCAGCGCATCGAAGAAACTCTGCGGGCACTGTTGCCGACCGCCAAGATCGTGCGTATTGACCGCGACTCAACGCGGCGGCGCCACGCAGCGAAAAATGCCCTCGACGCGGTGCATGCAGGCAAGGTCGACGTGCTTGTCGGTACGCAGATGATTGCCAAGGGGCACGATTTTCAGCGCGTCT
>DATLMT010000107.1:0-2598 GCA_035537135.1 Burkholderiaceae bacterium
GACTATCCCGGTTACGTGCGCGTCATCTGGAATAAGCATGTGCGCGAGATGACAGAGCTTGGCGACGCAGAGCGCCAGCGTCTGATGAGAACCGTCTTCGCGGTCGAACTGGCGCAGCGCGAAGTGCTGGCACCGCTGAAAATCAACCTTGCCAGCCTCGGCAACATGACGCCGCATCTGCACTGGCATGTGATCGCCCGCTTTGCCGACGATCTGCACTACCCGCAAACCGTTTGGGGCACCGTCCAGCGCACGCCCGACGAGCAGACGCTACAAGCGCGGCGCGCTCTGGTCGGGCGGCTGCGCGAGGCGATCGCGGAAAAAGTCTCGCGGGTTAGTTAGACCTCTAATCGCGGTCGCCGCCGAAAATGCCGAGCAACGCCAGCAGGCTCTGGAAGACGTTGTAGAGACTTAAATAGATTCCCAGAGTCGCGGTGATGTAGTTCGTCTCTTCGCCGTCGCGCACGCGTTTCAGGTCATACAGGATGAACGCCGTAAAGATGACGATCGCGAGCACCGCTATCGTCAGCATCAGCGGCCCCGACTGAATGAAGACGTTGGCGATCGCCGTAAAAAATATGACAACAGCGCCGATAAAAAGCCACTTGCCCATCGTCGACAAATCGCGCTTGATAACACTCGACAACACAGCCATGCCGAAGAACACCGCACCGGTTCCGGCAAATGCCAGCATGATCAGGCTTGCGCCGTTACCAAGCCCAAGCACGGCTCCAAGCAGACGCGACAGCATCACGCCCATGAAGAATGTAAAAGCCAGCAACATCGGAACGCCGAGCGCCGAGTTCTTGGTCTTTTCAATGGCGAACATGAAGCCAAATGCACCGCCGAGAAAAACCATAAGACTGATGCCGGGCGACATGGAGCGCACTATTCCGGTTGTCACGCCGATCCACGCACCTAGCACGGTGGGAATCATTGACAGCGCCAACAGCCAATAGGTGTTGCGCAGTACTCTGTTGCGCCCGACCACCGCGTCGGAGCCGCGATAACCAGACGTTTGCAGGCTAGGGTTCATAGGTTCTCCAAGAAGAAGCCAGCGGTAGGTGCCGACCCGCCAGCATTTAGTGTAGCCGGCAGTCTATTACGCCGCCGATGTTCAGGGGCGGCCGTCCGATAAGTGGCGCAAGTGCGATTACTGCCCAATCGTCGAATCCGGACCCTTGGCCGGTCCGGCGCGCTCGCGCAGTTTCTGCACTTCCTTTTCGCTTAACACGCGGAAGCGCTCGGCTTCGATCTGACGCGCCACACGTTCGGGTTCGCGGCCGCTTTCACCGATGCGCCCAAACGCACCTTGCTGCCAGGCAAGCAGGGCGAGGTTGAGCAACAACAATACAAGAAAGGCGAGCTTCATGGATGTCAAAGATCGAACCGTGCACGTAATGCCAATCCACGCAACACCAGATTATGTTCGATGTCGGCCGCAATCGACAGTCGTGCCACCAAAACTTCCGCATGGCCGCCGGTCACAAATAGCCGCGGCTCGGCGCCAAGGTGCCCGGCGAACCGATGCCAGACTCGATACACAAGGCCGGCTTGCGCATCGAGTACGCCGGTGTGGATCGCGGCTTCGGTGTTATCCGGAAAATCCGCGACATGGTCCGAGAGTGCAACGTCAGCGTGAGGCAAGCCTGCCGTCCGAAGCGCGAGTGATTCAAGCATCAAGCGCACCCCAGGCGCTATCACACCGCCGACGAATTTGCCGACGAATCGTCCCTGTCGCGCACCTCCAGTGCGGGCATCGACACAATCGATCGTGGTGGCGGTCCCCGCGTTGACGATCACCAGCGAGCGGGTCGCGTCCAGGCTTGCGGTCGAGCACGCGCCCAGCATGCAATGCCAGCGATCCGCGCCGAGCTGCGCCGGGTTGCGATATCCATTGGCGAGTGCAATCGGTCCGTCGAAGCCTGGCTGTGATTGCAGCCAGCGAACCGTCTGCAACCGCGCCCTGCGCCCCGCTTCTTCGACCGCCGCGACGACTTCCGCCGCTGCGACGTTGCACGCAATAACGGGCGCATCTTGCGGCACGTCGCGGCCCCATTGCTCCGCGAGACGTTTGACCAGGTCGGCACAGCGGTGCAACTGCACGTGCGGCGTTCGCAGCGTTCCATCCGCCGACAACCGCGCCCACTTGATCGCCGAATTGCCGACGTCGACCACCAGCGTCATCGCCGTACCGATACGTCGCCGACGCTGACGACATGGCGGCGTCCGTCGGCTTCAAGTATTAAGCGGCCGTGCCGATCGACCTCGATCACTCGACCGCTGATCGGCGCGACGCCAGCGCCATTGACACAAACTATTTCGCCGCGCGATTCGAGCAACACGTGAAAACGCTCGCGAAAGAAATCGAAACCTAGCTGATCGAAGCTATCCGCAGCAGCGAAAATCGCACCGGCCAGCCGCCCAATCCAGTGCTCGCGCGACTGCCGCACGGCCGGTGCCAGCAATTGTTCGAGCGCCACTGCAGGTTGGTCGATTGCACCGCGCACCGCGCGATCCAGACGCAGATTGACACCAACACCGATCACGAGCGTGTGTCGAGCGTTCCGATCAGTCACCAGTTCGGTCAAAATTCCG
>DATLMT010000108.1:0-4965 GCA_035537135.1 Burkholderiaceae bacterium
CGCGGATTTCGCCGCCGGGATTCTTTGCGGTATGAAGGTTGACGTAGTAGCGCCCGCCCATTAAGTCTGCAACCTGCGCCGCCGTTAACGTGGCCTTGCCCTTAATCGGGCTCGCGAGGTCGCCGGTAAACGGAATGACTACGCCAGCATTTGCGCCGGCTGGTGCAGGCCCGTGAATGTGACCGGCAGTAACGGGACCACTGAGTCCCGAATACGTCACTGTCCAGGTCAACACATTGGTCCCCTTGTCGAACGCACTATCGACGGTGCCGCTGCCGCTAGTGGTGACCGGCGGCACTTCCTGCGCACCAGTTACCGCGTTTTTCATGCTGACGGTATCCGAGCCCATACCCGGCATCCAGCTGCAACCCGCCAGCGTCACGGCCGCGGCCAACAGCGTGCTCTGAATTGCGGTCCTACGTGAAATCAATGCGGAAATCATCGCGTCTCCTCGGTGATGAGGCGGCCGAACGGCTGCCGTGCGGGCAAGCATAGTCCGTTCGCCTTTGATACGACAAGATCGGCTAACCCCAACTCAGCAGATTCAAAAACTCGCGGCGGGTCTTCGGCCCGTAAGTAGTGAATGCCGGATCGGCGCGCTCGCGATACTCCTGTCTTTGTAGCGCAACCTTATCCTGCCGGACGCTGTGTTTCTTCAAAACGTCCGCGGCGATCGGATAAATTTTCAGGGCATTGAGCCCAAAAATTTTTGCACGCAGCGCCGGAGTGATTTCCGGGTACCCGTGCTTGTCGCGTAGCTCCGGGGCAATCTGGAACGTGCGAAACGCCTGTATCTGGTCCTGCGGTGAGCCGTACCAGATCGAATCGGTGCCCCAGAGGACGTTGTTCTCGCCACAATATTTAACGAGTTTGCCGATCGTGTGCGCGGCAGTGTTCGGATCCCGCATCGCGAGCCGCCAGGTGGAACCCAGCTCGGCATAGACGTTCGACCCGGGCTTGATGCCATTTTCAAGCAGGCTTGTCACCAGCGCATCGATGCCGTCGGTACGCTTGGGGTCATACGCACCTTCGGACTTGTCGGCGACGAAACCCGAGTGATAGATCAGGAAGTTCACATCTGGATAGCGCTTCGCAACGCGGCCGATGTCGACGCACGTCGAATGCTCATACGACGTCGGGCCGAACGGCAGGCCTTTGTGAATCGCGATGTTGCGGACGTTGAGTTGACGCGCTTTTTCGATCAAGCGGATACCGGGTTCGTCGTCCATGAAGAAGCCGCCGGTACCACCGGGTCCCCACTGCGTATACGTCTTCCACGCCGAAACCTTGTGGCGCGCAGCAAGTTGGTCCATCCCCTCTAAATCGCCGGGCTGATTCGGGTTGACGCGGCCGTGTATCAGTAGCCGGTGCGTACCGTTTAATCGCTCCACAATGCGCGCCGTCGCTTCCGCTTCCTCGATCGTCAGCGGCTCGCCCTCGCGCGTCGACGGCACGAAAGACAGCACCATTAGATCGGTATCCGAATCCATGAAAACGTCTTTGACAAACTGATCGGGCCCGATACAGCGGAGGTAGTCCAACTCGCCCGGCCCTCGATGCGGTTCGCAGCGTGCGCTCGACGTGAAACCCTGCATCGGCTTTGCGCCCGGCGGAAACCGCTTCAACCATGCGCCGGTCGGGTTCACGAAGTGTCCCTGCACGTCGAAGATGAATTCAGTGCCGTCGACCGACGAGCGCGCCAGTTGCAGATCGCGCGCGGCATCGTGCTCGATCTGATAGAAGCCGCCGCGCAATCCGCGCGCTGCATACGCGTCGTTCATGGCTAACAGCGATGACGCTGCACCGCAGGCAGACACCAAAAAGCTGCGGCGATCGACGCCGAGTTGCTTCGCATTCTCAGTCGCCGTGTCAAAAGCCAGCTTGCGCGCTCGATGATGCGCAGGCAATAGAGGGATCGGCGCATATTCGCCGTTGGTGGCGGTGTCGAGCTTGATCGGCAGGCGCAAGCCTTCGGGGTCGTGTTCAAAGCGCGTTTTTGCCTTCATCGGGTCTCCATCAGGCGTTGGAATCTTGAGCACAATGCCGAAGGCTCCAGGGCGGCATAATCCTTAGCATGCTGCGTCCATCGCAAATGTCACTGGTGTCATTGCGTGAGCTCGTCATCAGTGCTGGCCCATTCATCGTACTGACGCTTGTCCTGCTGTGGCTTGCGTATCTGATTCTCGATCCTACGCCGCCTACGAAAGTGGTGATGGCCACCGGGGCGGACCAAGGCGCCTATGCGGAGTTCGGCAAGCGCTACGCAACCGAGCTTGCTCGCTATGGCATCACGGTCGAGCTGCGCACGACTGCGGGCGCCGCAGAAAACCGCCGTTTGCTGCGCGACGCCAACTCCGGTGTCGATATCGCTTTCATGCAGAGCGGTGCCGGCGACGCGATCTATGCGGTCGATGAAGACAAAAGCGGTCGGCCGCTGTCTTCGCTGGGTAATCTGTTTTTCGAGCCGGTGTGGCTGTTCTATCGAACCGAATCTGCCCGACGCACGCACTCCGACGAAACGCTCGATCGCCTGCAGCAATTGGTGCCGCTCAGTGTGAACATCGGCGCCCCCGGTAGCGGGGCAGCCAATCTGCTACACAAGATATTGAACGCGAACAAGATTGATCCCGCGCAGATGAAGCTGCAGCGTTTGCCGCCGACGCCCGCGGTGGTGGCACTCCTAGGTGGCGACGTCGATTCGCTCGCGTTCGTGTCGTCGCCCGAATCGGCGCTGGTGCGAATGCTGCTGCAGACGCCTGGCGTGCAACTTTTCGAGTTTCCGCAGGCCCAGGCGTATGCGCGGCGCTTCGAGTTTCTGACTGCCGTGACGATGCCGCGCGGCACGGTTGATTTGGCACAGGATGTTCCACCGTCCGACGTGCGCCTGGTGGCCGCCACGGCGAGCCTGGTGACAACGGATAAGTTTCATCCGGCGCTGGTGCAGTTGTTCGTTCAGGCGGCGCAGCGCATTCATGGCGATAGCTCGTGGTTTGGGCCTGCCGGAGAGTTTCCCAACGGCGCCGCCAGTGAGTTTCCGATCGCCAAAGAGGCTGCGCGGTTCTATCGCGATGGGCCGCCGCTATTGCAGCGCTACCTGCCATTTTGGATGGCTAACCTGATCGATCGCATGTGGGTCGTGCTGGCCTCGATCATTGTGATTCTGATCCCGTTGTCGCGCATCGTGCCGCCGCTGTACGCATTCCGTATTCGGTCACGCGTGTTTCGCTGGTATCGGCAGCTGCGCGAGATCGAGGAAGCGTCGACGCAACCCGACGTCAAGCCGTCCGAGCTGCTGCCGAAGCTTGACCAGCTGGAACACCGGGTCGAAAAAGTCAGTGTTCCATTGTCGTACGCCGAAGAGCTGTACGCGCTGCGCGGCCACATCGACATGGTGCGTAAGAAGCTACAGGGCGGTGCACCGAACGCCGAGGAATTCAGCGCTTGATTGCGCGCGGTCAGCGCAGGTCTGCGCGGCGGCGAATCGCGTCGACTCGTTTGCGATTGGTACCGAAGTCCTTGCGGCCGATGCGCGATGCCGAGCGCACGTGGATGACGTGCGCGCCAGGGTCGAGCACAAATTCCGCGTCGTCAACGAATCGCAGCCAGCGCGTCTCGAATTGGACTGAGATGTACTCGGGATTGTTCTCGATGATGCGCGCTCCGGGCCAGCCCGCCAGCACGTCACGCAAGCGGTTCATTGCGAGCGCGGAGTCTTGCGTGAATGCGAGCGGCTCGATCGTTGCGTATTCAACGGCGTACTCACCCTCGGGCCACAGCGCTGCCTGGCTGCTGACACTGTTCTGCGTCCGCGACGGCGGCTTCAGCTTTCCTTCGCGCAATCCCGGTTCGGCCGGCGGTCGGCCCTTCAAAAATCCGAATTGGCCGGCGGCAAGCAACAGCAGCGGGAGAATGATGAAGATGAAGGCGAGGATCGCAAGTGTGCGCATGGCTCAGGGACACATTCAGCTCATTTAGCTTCAACGGCTCAACTTCGCAATGTAATCGCGATCGATCCGATTTTTCCAGTGCCATACCCAACGGCCTGCGGTTGCCCATGTGCCCCAAGATGCAATCGCGTGCTTCGGTCCGGTTGTCAGCAAGTACAAAGCGCGCCGCTGCGGTTCGAATGCGGCCAGCGGCTCTGCTGTGACGGCGGCGACCAAATTGGCGGCGAGTGTCGGTGCGGCACGCACCGCGTACACACCGGACTTGGGTCGCGGCGTTTCGATCAGCGTGGCAGCGTCACCGGCGCCGAATACGAACGGGTGCGAAGTCGATTGCAGACTTGAATTGACTGCGATGAAGCCGCGCTCATCTAACGCTAGGCCAGTGTCGCGGAGCCAGGGCGTGGCCGACGCGCCGGTGGCGATCAGCGTGGCATCGGTTTCGAGGCGCTGATTGTGGGTGACTACCGCTTCCGTCTCGACGCGATTGGCAACCGTTTCGAGAACCTTGACGCCATTGTTGATCAGCGCGCTGCTCACCAGCGCGCGCGCACGATCGCAGTGCCCGGGCAGAATCGGAACGCCGCCGCCGAGCAACTGCACCTGTATCGGCAAACGCATAGTGCGCCCACGATAGGCGGCGGCCAGTGCGGTCTCAGCGCCAGCCGCGCCGCCGCCGATCACCGTCAAGCGATACGGCTCGCGCGCCGATTCGGCTTGGCCCACGATGCGCGGCCATTGCTTGACGAATTGCCCGAATGGACGCAGCGGTACCGCGCGTTCGCGCGCGCCGGCAATAGCGTCGACGTCAACCTCGGCACCAATGGCGATCGACAACACGTCGAATTCGAGCGCTTGGCCGCCGTCGGTGATAGCCATTCGGCGGGCGAGGTCGAGTTTCTGAGCGTGCGCTGCGATCAGCCTTGCGCCCGCCGCGTGCGCCAGCGATGCAGTGTCGATCGTCAATTCTTTGATGGAGTAGTGGCCCGCGATCCAGCCGGGCAACATGCCGCTGTAGTGC
>DATLMT010000109.1:0-6081 GCA_035537135.1 Burkholderiaceae bacterium
CCAGATATTCGACGATGTTGTCTGTGATGCGCTGGCCAGGCACCAGCACGGGGATGCCGGGCGGGTACGGGACAATCTGGTCGCAACTGATACGTCCGGCGAGCCCCCCATTTACTTGATCGTTGTCGTCAAGCAGCGGCACCAGCTCGCCCGTTGCGTAGTACGCATCGCGCGGCAAAAAAGCGAGCTCGGTGAACGGTGGTAGGTCGGGGGTGCGATACAAACGTCGTGGCGCGCGCTTTTCGCGCGCGATGCGCATCAGCGCGTCGTACAGGCGCGAGCACTTCGAGCGCGTGGTGCCGATCGTCAGAAGCAGCGTCAGTGTGTTGAATGTCGACTTTTCGACGGTGATATTGAAGCGCGAAAAAAGCTCGCTCTGCAGGTCATCGACGGTCATCCCGCACGCAGCAACATCCACGGTGATCTTGGTTGGATCGAGTCGGATGCCGTCGTGTTTGACTTCGTCGGGCAGCAGGTCGTCAAGGTCGAGCACGCGAAACACGCCGGTGGAGTTGATCTGCTCTCGCAGCTCATCGGCCAGCATCAGCGTTCGTTGCAGCAGCTTATAGCCCTCGAGCACAGCCTGTTTACGGCTCACATCGAGGCTCGCGATCATGCTGTACATCGGGCTTGTCGATGTGTGCATGTTGAAATTTTCGCGAAAGATGTGGTCGTTGAACGTCGGATCGTTGACATGGATGTACGCGGCTTGCGACAGCGCAGACAGCGTTTTGTGTGCCGACTGCGTCACGTAATCGGCGCCGGATTCAAGCGCGGTCGGCCGCAGGGCCGGATGAAAGCGCGCATGTGCGAACCATGCTTCGTCGATCAGCACTTTGATGTCTCGCGCATGTGCCGCGTCAACGATCGGTTTCAAGTCGTAGCGGAGTCCGTCGTACGTGCATGAAGTGAGCACGAGCAATTCGGCTTCAGGATGCTCGTCTATGGCCTTCAGTATGGTTTTTTTTGGTACCGGGCCGAACACGCCGTACTTGCGGTTGACCGACGAATCCATATAAATCGGCTGCGCGCCCGACAGCACAACGCCGTGATGCACCGACTTATGACAATTACGATCGAGCAGCAAAGTCTCGCCCGGCGCGATCATCGTCTGCAGAATGACTTTGTTTGCAGTCGATGTGCCGTTCGTGGCGAAAAAAGTGCGGCGAGCCCCGAAGGCGCGTGCCGCCATCTGCTGCGCCTCTGCGATCACACCGGTCGGCTCCATCAGAGAATCGAGCGCTTTTACCGAGACCGACAGATCGGCATCGAACACGTGCTCGCCCATGAAGTCGTAGAACTCATTGGCCCACGCACTGCCCCGCATCGAATCGCCGCTTGAATGACCCGGTGTGTGCCACGCGTCCTTAGCCGCCACGACATACGCCTTTAACGCATCGTAAAAAGGCGTGCGCGCGCGCTCTGCGATCTGCGCGTTCAGAATGCGGTACATGCCCCGGTAATCGCGCTCTTCCCGGTAGAAATATCCGTCGACTGCCTCCGTGAAAAGCGCGTCGACCACCTGATCTTCCTTTTCCTTGTCGATCAGGATGTAGACGTCGATCTCTGGTCGCAGCGAAGTAATCTTCTGCACCAGCTTGAGCGCCGTCACCTGCAAACTGCGCTGCACGCTGCGCTTGCCGTCGCCATTCTTGCGGCCTGTCTTGCCATTGCTCTTGCCGTTGGAGCGGCTGTCCGTCACTGCGTACAGCTTGTCGTCGGCGACCGCTGTCTGAATGTCGCCGTCGCGCTCGATCAGCGCCAGGCCTTCCTTGGCGGTCAGGGCGCCGATAAACGAAATTCCGTACGGATTATCCAAAGAGCGCGCTGCGGCGTTCAAACCTTTTAGCAGCTCACGCAAGATCAGGGGCTCGTCGTTGATGACGAGCACCTTGGAGGACGGTTTTGTCATGCAGGGCGCAGCTTTACGTACGCCCGCACCGCTAGCTCATCGATTTGACGGCGGCAGCCAGTCGGCTTTTGTTACGCGAAGCGGTGTTCTTATGGACGACCTTTTTGTCAGCGATCGAATCGATCACACTGGTCGCCTGGTTCAATGTTTCCAGCGCAGCTTTTTTGTCACCACTCTCGATGGCCTTACGAACCGACTTTACGGCGGTGCGCAGGCGCGAGCGTTGCGCTGAGTTGTGTGCGTTGCGCACGGTGGATTGACGTGCCCGATGACGAGCTTGCTTGGTATTGGCCATAAGATTCCGGTTCTTGATCGTCAGCCGCGGCGAATAAGCGTGTGCTGACAAAGGGGCGGCACTATAGCAAACCGGATGCGGTTTGGCCTTTCTTTTACTGAACTCTAACTTTTCATCCAACGCCCGTGCTGCGCGCTCTCGCCACTGTTAGCGGCTTGACCCTCGTTTCCCGAGTTACCGGCCTTGCGCGGGACATGCTGATCTCGAGGTTGTTCGGCGTCAGCGCGGAAACCGACGCTTTCAACGTCGCCTTTCGCATTCCCAATCTGTTGCGCCGGATGTTTGCCGAGGGCGCATTTCAGCAAGCGTTCGTGCCGATGCTGGCGGATGTTCGCAGCCGCGACGAAGCCGAATCGACTGCCTTCATCGGCCGCATGGCATCGGCGCTGTTCTGGGTCTTGCTCGCCGTCTCGGTGCTGGGCGTAATTGCGGCGCCGGTGTTGGTGTGGCTGCTTGCATCCGGCCTGGCACGCAATCCCGACGCGTTCTCCCTGGCGACGGTGATGACGCGCTGGATGTTTCCGTACATCCTTTTCATGTCGCTGGTGGCGCTCGCCGCGGGCGTGCTTAATACCTATCGCCGATTTGCGGTGCCCGCGGCAACGCCGGTGCTGCTCAACGTTTCATTTATTCTTTGTGCGCTATTGCTCGCGCCGCACCTGGACCGGCCGATCATGGCGCTGGCGTTCGCGGTCGTGATCGGCGGCGCGCTGCAGCTTGCGATGCAGTTAATTGCGCTACGTGCAATCGGCGCCGGCGTGCGCTGGTCGTCGCCGCTGTCGGCGTTTCGCGACCCCGACGTGCGCCGTGTCGGTGGGCTGATGCTGCCTGCTCTATTCGCAGTCTCGGTTGCGCAGATCAGCATCATCATCAACACCAACATCGCGTCACATCTCGCTACCGGCAGCGTTACATGGCTAGCGTTTGCCGACCGGCTAATGGAGTTCCCGACCGCACTGCTGGGTGTCGCGCTCGGCACGGTGCTGCTGCCGAGTTTGTCCGCGGCGTTTGCGGAGCAGCGCGTCGCAGACTACTCGCATCTGCTTGACTGGGGATTGCGTCTTGTTTTCCTGCTCGCGCTTCCGGCCGCGGTAGGACTGGGCATGACCGCAGAGGGCATCGTGTCGGTGCTGTTCCAGGGACGCGAGTTCACGGCGTTCGACGTACGGCAAACGGCGTTAGCGGTCGTTGGCTACTCGGTGGGCTTGCTCGGACTGATCGCAGTCAAAATTTTGGCGCCTGGTTTTTACGCGCAGAAAGACATCCGCACGCCGGTCAAGATCGCGATCGTCGTCTTAATTGCGACTCAGCTTGCGAACGTGGCCTTGGTACCGCTGTTTGCGCACGCCGGCCTTGCGCTGTCGGTTGGACTCGGCGCGTGTGCTAATGCGCTGGCGCTGTTTGTCGGACTGCGAAAAAGACGGCTATATCAACCTGCCGCAGGCTGGTTTTCATTTACCGCGCGCCTTGCGGTGGCGCTTGCTGCGCTGGCGGCCGTCCTGTGGTGGGCCCAGCGGCCGCTTGTGTGGTCGGCCATGCAGGATGCGCCCTGGCAACGCGCGGCCTGGCTGGCTGCAATCATCGGCGCCGCTACCGTCGGGTACTTTGCCGCGCTCTTTGCGCTCGGCTTCCGGACGCGTGATTTCAGAGTGCGACGCGTTTAAGCGCTACGACTAGAGGCCGCCGCGGTTAACCCGGCTCCGAGCGGCCTGCCATCTGCTCCATGCGCTCGGCGACGTCGCGCTTGTAGCCGAACGCGAAGAACACTTCGGCCATCAGAAAAATTGGCGCGATAAATATCTGAAAGAAGTTGTCCAGCAGCGCGGGTTTCTTGCCTTCAAATACGTGTCCAATCAGCTGCAGCGCCCAGCCACCGATGAAGGTCGCGGCGAAAACTACGAGCGCCGGCTGCGTTCCTTCATTTGCAACACCGTGGGCCCCGACCAGCAGCACTGCAACGAACAGCGTCATCGCCGCCGCCAATACCGCATCGAGGCGAAAGTAGTAGATCAACACTACGACCGCCAACACTGTGGCAGCTGAAATCGAAAAGCCGCCCAATTCGATCCGAGGCAGCGCAAGCAGTACGAACAGCGAGAACATGATCAGCGGAACGCCGACGAAATGCGTCAGCCGGTTTTTGGGATTGCGGTGATAGCGCAGATAGACCGACATCTGTTCTTCGAGTGTCTTCATAACGCCTCGCTGCAGTTGCGGTTCAGTTCATCTGTTTCAGCATCGTATCGGCATCGCTGACTTCGAATTTGCCGGGGCCTTCAACGTTAAGCGCCTTGACGACGCCGTCGTCGACCAGCATTGAGAAGCGCTGGCTGCGCACTCCCATGCCCCGCGCGGTCAAGTCGAGCTCGAGGCCCAGCTTCTTGGTATACGCCGCCGAGCCGTCCGCCATCATCCGAACCTTGCCACCGGTTTTCTGGTCGCGACCCCATGCGCCCATCACGAACGGGTCGTTGACCGATAAACACCACACCTCGTCGACGCCTTTACCTTTCAACGCGTCGAGCTGCTGCACGTACCCCGGCACATGTTTGGCCGAGCAGGTCGGCGTGAATGCGCCCGGCAATCCGAAGACCACAATCTTCTTGCCCTTGGTGAGCTCCTGCACTTTGAAGGTATTCGGGCCAAGCGAGCATCCTTCGGTTTCAGTCTCTACGAACTCTTGCAGATCGCCCTCGGGCAGCTTATCGCCTACTTTGATCGCCATAATTTGAAATTCCTGTGATCGCTGAGAAACATGAAAGTCTACCGCGCACGCATTTGCTGCCGTTGTGCTCGCGCGAATGCGTGGCCCCTCCAAAGGGGGACGGAACGCTCAATCTCCCAGGGCAACGCCTTCGCGACGAGGGTCCGCACCGCCGGCCCATCCAAGTGCGCCGCTTGGCAGCCGGGCTCGTACGATGCCCTGCAGCCCGCTTGCCATGTCGATTTCGCGGACATCGTGGCCGCGCGCCTTTAACGCCTCCGCCATATAAGGGGCAAATTGCCCGCGCTCCAGCTCGGTCGGTCCGTTGCGTGACCCGAAGTTGGGCAGCGAGATGGCTTGTTGGATATCAAGGTTCCAGTCAAGCACGCCGATGAGCGTCTTGGTCACGTAGCCAATGATCTGAGAGCCGCCCGGCGATCCCACGGTCGCCACCAGTTGTCCGTTGGCCCGATCGAACACAAGGGCAGGCGCCATGGAGCTGCGGGGACGCTTGCCCGCTTGAACTCGATTGGCAATCGGCATCCCGTCGGCCGAGGGCGTAAACGAAAAGTCGGTCAGCTGATTGTTCAGCAAGAACCCACGCACCATCACGCGGGCGCCGAACACATCTTCGATCGTCGTCGTCATTGAAAGGGCATTGCCGAAGCCATCGACTACCGAGATGTGCGATGTTGCTTCTTTGTGCGCCGATGCGTCTTCAGCGGCTGCTGCGGTGGGTGTACCCGGCGGAACCCCGGGCTTAGCCGTTCCCATGCTGCGATCACCGATCTGCTGCGCGCGTTGCTTCAGATAATTTGGATCAAGCAGCCCGGCGATGTTGACCTTGACGAAATCACTGTCAGCGACATACAGACCCCGATCGGCGAAGGCCAGACGCCCCGCCTCGGAAAAAAGATGCACAGCATCGGATGACAGTTCGAGCTTGCCTTCCGGTCCCATCGCGCCGGCAGGTGGCGACGCCGCGATGTTGCGCGCCGACAGTATCGCCAGCATCTGCGCAACGGCGATGCCTCCGGAAGAGGGCGGCGGAAAACCGCAGACGCGCCATTGTTTGTAATCAGTGCAAATCGGCTCACGTTGTTTGACCTGATACGCAGTGAAGTCGCTGATCGCCAAACGCCCCGCGTTCGCATGCGCACCGACAGCCTT
>DATLMT010000110.1:0-6842 GCA_035537135.1 Burkholderiaceae bacterium
GACAACTTCGAGCACCTCGCAGCAGATGCACCGATCATCAACACATTGCTCGATGCGTGTCCGCAGCTAAAGGTTCTCGTGACCTCACGCGTGCGGTTGGGTGTCCCGCATGAATGGCTGCTGCCGCTCGACGGTCTGCCGTATCCGGATCTCGAAGATCAAGACAATATCGAAGCGTTCGACGCTGTGCGACTGTTCGTGCAATCAGCGCACCGCGTCGAGCCAATGCTGGTGCCGTCCGTCGATGCAGCGTCGATCGTCGACATATGTCAGCTGGTCGAAGGGTTGCCGCTTGCACTGCAACTTGCCGCCGCGTGGACACGTCTGTTGTCCTGCGAAGCGATAGCCGCCGAGTTGCGTCATGGAACAGAGCTGCTGCAAGCCACCGATCCGGCACATCCGAGGCGGCACGCCAGCATCGAAAACGTCTTCGATCAATCATGGCGGCTACTGGGCCCGGTAGAGCGTGGTGCTTTTGCGCGGCTGTCGATCTTTCGCGGCGGCTTTACGGCCGACGCGGCGCGTGCGGTAGCCGCTGCTTCGCTGCCAGTGCTAGGTGCATTGACTGACAAGTCACTTCTTCGCAAGGACGGCTCGCGTCTTTTGATTCATCCGTTGATTCATCAGCTGGCCGCGCTGCGTCTCAGCGTTGACGAGCGCGAAGCAACCGAGCGCGCGCATGCGCTGTACTTTCATCGCACGCTGACGCAATTGAAGCGACAGATCGAACTCGGCGAGCGCGACGCATTGCGCGGGGTAGATATTGAATTGGACAATCATCGAGCCGCCTGGAGCTGGTCCATCAAGCACGAGGATGCCGACACGCTGTTTGGATCGACCGTAACTCTTCTCAAATTCTTCGACCACAGTGGGCGTGCATCCGAAGGCATCGAACTGCTTCGCGCCGCCGTAGAGACGAGTTTTGTCCCGGCGAATGCCAAGCTCAACGCTTTGCTGCTCGGCGCCATCGCACTCCTCGAATTTCGGTTTGATCGGTATGAACAGGCGATCGCGACTGCCACCAAAGCACGCGAGGCTGCGAAGCTCGCACGTTATCCCGACGCGCACGCACTGAGTTTGCAGGTCCTTGGCTCTTGCTCGCTCAGACTGGTTCGATACAAGGATGCCTTGGATTTTTTCAAAGATGGTGTGAAGCAGGCGAAGGCCGCCGAGGATCCGCGCAAGGTCAACACGATGCTGCACAACTCAGCGCTGGTGCAGAAGCTGATGGGAGATCAAGACGGGGCGCTTCGGACGTTCATGGATTCGCTGACACGCGATCGTGCACACGGCGACTTTGTAGGGGAAGCCATAACGCTGGCAAACATCGGCTTGGTTTGCGCAGAGAAAGGCGACCTTGAATCGGCGATCTCGCACATGAAAGCCGGCCTGGTCATATGTGACCGCCACGGGTTTGCAGGAACACGCCTCCTGATACTGACAAACCTGATGGGAATCTGCATCAAGGCCAATGACTTGGCCGCAGCGGAGCAGTATGGCCGTATCGCACTCGAAGTGGCCGAAGCGACCAACAACAGGCACGTGATTGCTTCGTTGAAAATGCACTTTTCGCGTCTGGCGCTGCATCGGGGCGATTTACCCGGTGCGCGGTCGTCGATCGAAAACTCGCTGCGCATCGCGGTCGAAGTAAGGCGACCGTCCTTGCTGCTGCAAGCCATTTCTCACTTTGCCGACATTCTCGTAGCAAAAGGCGACGCAGACTGCGCACGAGTGATTCTGCAGTTCCTCGCTGACAACCCTCTCAGAACTGCACCGGAAAAAAGCGAAGACATGCGCAGACTTGCGCAGTGGAAGCACGATGCGGACGAGGAGCTGACCTGGCCTGGAATGGACGCCAGCGAATTGGCACATCGAATCGTGACAGAGAGTGGGGTCGCCTATGCGCCGCTGATCAGCACTTTGCGGCGGCACGCCAGGAGTACGCATCTCCAATGAGCGCGATTCAAGTCATGTAATACGGCGTTGCCGCTCTCGCAGCGGGGCGAGGAACGCCCGTGCAACGCACCCGTGTGCAAAGTTCGTTTCTTTCAAGGGAGCGAACATGCACAACACCAAACGAACCGAGATTGCGGCGCACGCATTGCGGGTCTTCGCAGGCAGCGGTTTCGGCGATGCCGCGGTCGAAGCTGCTGAAAGAATCAGCCTGCTAGACAGCGTTGAGCTTTACCACCACGCACGTGACCATCGGTCATACATGCTGAGCCAGGTCTTCGGCGCCGCGGCTCAGGCGACTGCGGACTGGATCAAGCGCCTGGTAGCCGAACGGAAGCGCAGGCAGCACGCGCGGGCCACGTTTGCGGCGCTGCGCGGACTTGACGGGCGCGTTTTGCGCGACCTCGGATTGCATCGCAGCGAGCTGTTATCGGTTGCCGCCGAAGTGGGTGGCTATGCCGATGCCACGCGCGCTCGGTTGGCTGCACCCGGCCTTAGTCGCCGTCATTCGTCATGAAGACTCAGAGGCCAACCACCTTGTTGCTGCATTCGAGCGCAAGCTCGGCCCGCCAGTGGGACCGGCTGGTCGAAACGCTGGCGCCGCAGTTTCGCGTGCACGCCATCGAGCTGCACGGCCACGGCGAGCGCGCTGCATGGCGTGGTGACATGCCGCTGACGCTGGCCGATGAGGCCGCGCTTGCCGTGCCGCTGCTCGAAGAAGCCGGGGGCGTGCATGTCATCGGGCACTCGTACGGTGGAGCGGTTGCGCTGAAGCTGGCGGCAATGCATCCGACACGGGTCCGCAGCGTCGTTGTCTACGAGCCGGTGTTGTTTCGACTGTTGATCGACGACACCGCCCATTCGTCGGTACAAGACGTGATCGCCGTCGCCGACTCGATTCGCGAAGGGCTCGCCGCCGGGCGCACGCATTTGGCAGCGCAGTGCTTCGTCGACTTCTGGTCAGGAGCAGGGGCTTGGAACTCATTGCCGGCCGGAAAGCAGGCTTCAATCGCCGCGCGCATGCATGCTGTGCGCCATCACTTCGATGCACTGTTTGATGAACGACTTAATTGCGCGCAGCTTGCCGCTCTCAGCATGCCGATGCTCTTCGTCAGCGGCGCGCGAACCGTTGCCGTCACGCGCCGGCTGGCCGCGCTTCTGCGCGTTGAGCTTCCGGATGCGGAGCATGCAGTGCTGCCGGCGATGGGACATATGGGCCCGATCACGCACGCGCAGGAAGTCAACCACCGGCTGGTCGAATTCCTCCAAGCACAGGCCGAGACACTCGCACCCGCCTGAATTACTTAGTAACGCCGATTTGGAGGGCGTTGAAGTGTCGGTTGGCAGCGCCACATACTTATGGAGCGTCCACCTTCAGGTAATCGAGCATGCCACTGAGCATCATCTCCGTCCTGGTACACGTGTACGTCGCCTGGCGACTCATTCCGGCCCTGGGTGCATTCACGGGCTGGCAGATCGGCGTGGCGCTACTGATCGCGACTTCGGCCATTTGTCTGCAGATTGGCTTGCGACGTTGGCGGACTCGGCGCCGCCCACAGAGCCGTGGCGACGACCATGCGATGGTCGCGGCCTTTATAGCGATGGGCTTTTTGTCGAGTCTGTTCGTCCTGACACTGCTGCGGGACGTTGCACTGGTCGGGATTTGGATCGCCAGTCAGCTTGGGCTGACGTTGTCCTTCGCCACGTTTGCTGCGTGGAGCGCACTCGTGGTCGCGACAGCCGCAACGTTGATGACTGTTGTCGGACTGATCAACGCAAGACGTACTGCGCAAGTAGTTGCAGTCGATGTTCCCATCGCCGATCTGCCGGCAGCGCTGCACGGTTTCACGATCGCGCAGATCAGCGACATCCATGTCGGCCCGACCATCAAGGGCAACTATCTGTCGTCGATCGTCGGCGCGGTGAATCGTCTGCAAGCCGACATGGTCGCCGTCACAGGGGACCTGGTCGACGGCAGTGTGGCCCAACTACGGGCGCACGTGGCGCCGCTCAGCGCGCTGACGTCGCGTCATGGAACGTACTTCGTGACTGGCAATCATGAGTACTACAGCGGCGTCACTGCATGGGTGGCCGAGCTGCGTCGCCTCGGTGTCACCGTTTTGCTCAACGAGCATGTCGTCCTGCGCCACAACAATGGCGCGCTTGTCATCGCCGGCGTCACGGATCACAGCGGTCATCATTTCGACGAAACTCACCGCAGCGATCCGGCGGCCGCGATCGCGGCGGCCCCGGCTCACGCCGTGCGAATTCTGCTGGCGCATCAGCCCAGATCCGCCGCCGCGGCCGCGAAAGCCGGATTCCACCTGCAACTTTCCGGCCACACGCATGGCGGTCAGTTCTGGCCATGGAATTTTTTCGTTCGGCTACAGCAGCCGTTTACCGCCGGCTTGCATCGTCTGCAGGATCTTTGGGTCTACACGAGTCGCGGTACAGGTTACTGGGGTCCGCCGAAGCGATTCGGCGCGCCCTCTGAGATCACACGCCTGCGCCTCGTGCAAGCCTGAGTCAAGTATCGGTACCCAGAAGGGTACGCTGTGTTTTCCTGAAGGGCGTTCACATGTACGACCGCTGGCCCATGGTCCTGCTTATCTATTACTTCGTCGTCTTCATTGTCGCGTTCGTCTTTCGCTCGCTGCTCGTCTACAGGAGTACCGGTATCAACCCGTTGGTGTTGCCATCAAGCGAAGACGCGTATGGATACGTGGGGCGCGCGTTCAAGGTCGTTATCGCGGGAATCGCCGCTGTGATAATCGCGCTTGCGATCTGGCCCGAGGCGCAGGTTTATTTTGGTCGCTGGAACGCACTTGGCGCTCGCGCAGTGGCTTTCGCCGGTTGGGCGTTACTCATCGCAAGCCTGGTTTGGCTGTTGATCGCGCAGGCTCAAATGGGAGCGTCATGGCGGATCGGCATCGACAAGCGACGGACGGATCTGGTGCAACACGGGCTGTTCAGGTTGTCGCGCAATCCCATTTTTCTCGCGATGCGCGTCAACCTCCTGGGCCTGTTTTTGGTCTTTCCGTCTGCCGTCACTGCAGCATTGCTGGCGGCAGGTGAAATCCTGATGCAAGTTCAAGTTCGGCTCGAGGAACAACACCTGATGAATCTGCACGGCCGGATCTATGTTGACTATCAGGCCAAGGTGCGCCGATGGCTGTAGCTTGCATTACCCGTGTTCATCGAGAGTTCTCCCGACAGAGCTAAGACGGATTGGGCTGGATCAATAGTTGCTGTGCGTCCGATCAAGACAACAATCGGAGGCGATGATGAAAGCAGCAACAGGAATTGCAGTCGGTGCATTGACGCTGACACTCGTCAGCTGCGCCGGACTGGTGAGCAGCGGCCCCACGGCAAGTGCCCGGCTTGAGCCCAGAAGCGGCTCCAATGTCACCGGCAGCGTCACCTTCACGCAGGTCGGAGAATTGGTACGCATCAACGGCGAGGTCAACGGCCACACGGCCGGAGTCAAAGGCTGGCACATCCACGAGAAAGGCGACTGCAGCGATCCGAAGGCAATGAGCGCCGGCGGGCACTTCAATCCCCAAGGCAACAAACATGGCGGACCGACCGACGCCATCCGGCATGCCGGCGATACCGGCAACCTCGTTTTCAATGATCGCGGATCGGCCACGATAAACGTGACCATCAGCGGCATCTCGGTCAGCAAAGACAGGCCCGACGGCATCATCGGGCGCGCTGTGATCATCCATCTCGATCAAGACGACTTGAAGACCGACCCCACAGGCAATGCCGGCGGGCGCGCCGCATGCGGCGTCATTCAATAATGCTTCGCGTCTTCAATTCATCAGCACGTTGACGATCGCGTTGCCAATTCCCATCAGCGCAGAACCGGAGATCAATCCCGCACAGATCGGCTCCAGACCTTCGACCCAGAACCGATGCCCGCGCGTGCCGACGGCTTTGTTGCGCCGGCCCATTAACCAGAACACCAGTGCGCCGACAAACATCGCAAAGGTCGCTTCGGGCGGCAACACGACGCCGAGCCCGATTGACACGGCTGATAGCGGAAAGCGGCCCTTGGTCGCGATGCGAGCAACTTCGATCGCTGCCGCGCTCGCCGCCGCCACGATCATCGACACGATTGCCGTGTACGGCAGCGTGCTGACGCCCTTCGCGATGATCTCCGCCACACCCTGCCATTGCAGCGCGGCGGGAAACGCAAATTGATCCGACACCATCGTTGTCACCGAACGCGCGCCGTTCGCGTCGGGTGGAAGGAACAGCAAGAAGAACAACGGCACGCACGCAATCGCGCCCGCGAAGATTCCGATCACGTGGCCGATCGCCTGCTGCCGCGGTTTGCCTCCCAGCATGTAGCCGGGCTTGATATCCGACAACAGGTTTGCCGAGTTTGAAGCGATCTCCGCGGTCATCCCCGCGGGAATCAGGTTGCTGGCCGGATTGGTGCGATCAATCGCGCCCATCGTGAATTGCGTGATTTTGGACAACGATCCGGTCGGGGTCCACGAGGTCAGCGCCATCGAGTTGGTGCAGATGACCGACAGCACAAAGATCAGCGGCAGCGAGATGAACGCCAGCAGCCACGGCACGCCGAAGAATTCATGCGTGACCCACGCGCCAAGCACGCTGAACACCGGAACGCCAAGCGCTGAAATCCACAACGGAAACTCGATGTGCTTCAGCACATCGGCGCCCCGGGCCTTGCTGCGCCGTTTGAACAAACCCTTGAATATCTCCGGACGCCCGAACAGGCTGACGAGCGAGCCGACGACCATCATCGTCACGCCCCACCACAGCGACCATTGGTTGACGATCTCTGCGCGTGAAATCGGCACCGCCGCCCCGCTCGGTCCAACGCGCGCAACAATATCGCCGGCCTCGATCATGAT
>DATLMT010000111.1:0-2598 GCA_035537135.1 Burkholderiaceae bacterium
TACTCATGCCGGCTTTGTCGATCAGCTTCTTCAGCGCATGAAAGACCTCCGCGCCGTAGCGCACCGCCTCAGAAAACGTGGGCGCGCCGATAGGCACAATCATTAACTCCTGCAAGTCGAGATTGTTGTTAGCGTGCGCGCCCCCGTTGATCACGTTCATCATCGGCACCGGCATTTGCATCGCGCCGCTACCGCCGAAGTAGCGATAAAGTGGCAGCCCCGATTCCTCTGCAGCGGCTTTTGCGACCGCGATCGAAACAGCCAGCATCGCATTGGCACCGAGACGCGACTTGTTTTCGGTGCCGTCGAGCTCGATCAGCGCGTTGTCGAGAAAAGCCTGCTCGTTCGCTTCGAGCCCCAGGATCGCTTCCGAAATCTCGGTGTTGACGTTCTCGATCGCCTTCAGCACACCCTTGCCGCCGTAGCGATTCGCGTCGCCGTCGCGCAACTCGATCGCCTCCCGCGCACCAGTTGATGCGCCGGACGGCACTACGGCGCGGCCCATCACACCGCTTTCAAGCAACACGTCGCATTCGACGGTGGGATTTCCACGAGAATCAAGAATCTCGCGGCCAATGATGTCGACGATTGCGCTCATACCTTCTCAGTCATGCAAAACTCGCTTCAATAAAACCTTGTCGCTTCACTGCGCGGTCGAGTTCGACCAGGGTTTCCAGCAATTCGCGCATGCGGTTAAGTGGAACTGCATTCGGGCCATCTGACTTTGCTTCCGCCGGGTTTGGGTGTGTCTCCATGAACACACCCGCAACACCGGCAGCAACCGCAGCGCGCGCCAGCACCGGCACAAACTCGCGCTGACCCCCACTTGTCTCGCCCTGGCCGCCCGGCAGTTGCACCGAGTGCGTAGCGTCGAACACCACTGGGGCGTTGGTATCGCGCATGATCGCCAGCGATCGCATGTCGGATACCAGATTGTTGTAGCCAAACGATGCGCCACGCTCGCACGTCATAAAGCTGTCTTCGGGCAAACCCGCTTCACGCGCGGCGTCGCGCGCCTTGTCGATCACGTTCTTCATGTCGCCTGGCGCGAGAAACTGTCCCTTCTTGATGTTGACAGGCTTGCCACTGACTGCGCACGCCCGAATGAAGTCGGTCTGCCGGCACAAAAACGCGGGCGTCTGCAGAACGTCGACTACCGCCGCCGCCGGCTTGATCTCGTCTTCCTCGTGCACGTCGGTCAGCACCGGCACTCCGAGCTGACTCTTCACTGCGCCGAGGATGCGCAACCCTTCATCGATACCCAGACCGCGAAAGCTCTTGCCCGAGCTGCGATTGGCTTTGTCGAAGCTCGATTTGTAGACAAATGGAACGCAGAGCGCGCCCGTAATTTCCTTCAAGCGGCCCGCCGTGTCGATCGCCATCTGCTCGGATTCGATGACGCATGGACCCGCAATCAGAAACAGCGGTTGGTCCAGCCCGACTTCAAAGCCCGCCAGCTTCACAGTGCCCCCTCGCGCTTCGCGCGGTCCCCCCAACGGGGACGCAAGCGCTGCTTGAGACGGCCCGGCGCTGCGCTCACGCTGCAGCCTTCTGTGCAATCGATGTCGCTTGCGTTTCGCTAGCTCCACGCGAGCGCGCTTGCTGGCTGGAAAGTGCCGCCTCGATGAACGCCTTGAACAGCGGATGCCCGGTACGCGGCGTCGACGTGAACTCTGGGTGAAACTGAACGCCGATGAAAAACGGGTGCGAAGGCAGCTCCATGATCTCGGTCAGCTTCTCGTTTGGAGTTCGCGCCGAGACCACATAGCCGTTTGCTTCGAGCTGCCAAACGTAGGCGTTGTTAACTTCATAGCGATGCCGGTGGCGCTCGTTGACTTCTGCTCCGTAGATGCGTGCCGCGAGCGTGCCGCGCTCGACCGCGCACTTCTGCGATCCGAGTCGCATCGTGCCGCCAAGATCGGATTGCGCGTCGCGCCGTTCGATGCGGCCGGTGCGATCGGTCCATTCGGTGATTAGCGCAACCACCGGATGCGGTGTATCCGGATCGAACTCCGTGGAATTGGCGCCGGTCAGTCCGCACGCATTGCGCGCAAATTCGATCGTTGCGAGCTGCATGCCCAAACAGATGCCCAGGTACGGCAGGTTGTTCTCTCGCGCGTGTCGAATGGCCGCGATCTTGCCTTCGGTGCCGCGCCTGCCGAACCCTCCCGGCACCAGCACTGCGTCGACTCTCTCCAGCAACGCCATCCCATCTTGCTCGATCTGCTCTGAATCGAGGTACTCGATCCGGACCTTGGTACGCGTGTTGATGCCTGCATGCATCAGAGCTTCGACCAGCGACTTGTACGAATCCGAGAGCTCGACATACTTTCCGACCATGCCGATCGTCACTTCGTGCTCAGGATGTTCGAGCGCATAGACCAGCTTGTCCCAGCTCGATAGATCGGCAGGCTTGGCAATGATGCCTAGCTTGAAGCACACGATCTCATCGAGCCCCTGTTTGTGCAGCATCGATGGAATTTTCCAGATCGAGCTGACATCCCACGCCGAGATCACGGCGTCGATCGGCACATTGGAAAACAACGAAATCTTGGCGCGCTCGTCTTCCGGAATCGGCCGGTCGGCGCGGCATAGCAA
>DATLMT010000112.1:0-10132 GCA_035537135.1 Burkholderiaceae bacterium
CCCGGCGCTGGCCAGCCTCTAACGGCGACGACGCCGGAGATCAGATCAGTCATTTGAAAAGCTTCGCGCTCCACGTCGCGTCGACACACGAGATAAACCGCGCCGCGCGCGGCACCACGATTGCGGACTTCGACAAGCTCCGGCCGCGCCACGACCGAAAGGCCCCGCACCGCGTCGCCGGTCGCTAGGACGAAAAACTTTGATGGCGTGGGATTTTGCGCTAGGGCGCGCTCCACAGTCTGCGTGAAATCAAAATTGGCGCCCGCGATATACAGGCCGCCGGAGCCTCGCGCGCTCGCGGCGCTCGCCATCGCAAACCAACACAGGATGACCCAACGTTTCATCTGCCGCGCTCATTTTGCACGCTTATTCTGCACGCATGCAGCAGCACTCACTTCGTGTGAAAACGCGGGTCGAGAAGAATGTCGGTTTCGGGATTGCGCTGCACCGGGCGTGCCCCCTGCGCCAGCAGCTCTTTAAAGCGCCTTTTCTGAGCGTCGTACAGCTCGTTGATGCGCTGGGTCTCAGCCTGCGCGTCACTCAGGACTTTTTCCTCAGCACTGAGCTGCTGCTGGTTCGATACGTAGCTGCGCTTGACGTCATCGGGCAACACGCGCTTCTTGTAGAACTCCGCTTCGTTGTCAAGCTTCTTGCGCTCGCCCGTCAGGCGCTCTATCCGCTGGTGCGCGCGTGCGATGGACTGCGTGGCCGACTCCAGTGACTTGGCGCGCGCCGCCTCGATTTCCTGATCACTCGCGTACGCTTCAAGTAACGACTTGTCACGGCGCCGCTGCGCTTGCAGCTTTTCTTCCTCTTCCAGACGTCTTTTCGCCTCGTGTGCGCGCGCGCGTAGCTCTTCCTGGGTGGGCGGCCGAGCAATGACACGCCGCACTGAGCCATCGCGATTGAGCTCGCGCACATCCGAATTGGAGCACTCGGCCGGCATGCGGTCGCCCGAAAACGTTTTCCCGTTGACGGTGCACGTGAATATCGACCCTTGAATAGCCGGCGCGGCCCACGCGGAGGCGCATGCAAGCACTAGTGCACACGACTGCGCGGCGCGAATGAAGTGGTGTCGCAAATTACGCTGCATATTTGGCCCGATATTGTTCCATGGCAGAGCGGAAAACACGCGCGCCACGCGCGTGGGGTGAATCGGAATCGAGAAACTGCATTAGGTCACCGAAATTCGCAATCGATATCACCGGAATGCCAAACTCTTTCTCAAACGCGCCGACCGCGGACTGCGACGACAGGTTTTCATCGGTGCCGGCGCGCTCGGCACGATCGAGCGCGATCAATACCGCTGCGGGCGTGGCGCCGTGCGCACGAATGAGCTCGACGGATTCGCGCTTAGCCGCGCCGTCCGTGATCACGTCGTCGACAATCACGACACGCCCGGCAAGTGGACTGCCGACGATGACGCCACCTTCTCCATGTTCCTTAGCTTCCTTGCGGTTAAACGCAAACGGCACATCGGCTCCAAGTCCGGCCAGCGCGACCGCCGTGGCCGACGCCAACGTAATTCCCTTGTATGCAGGACCAAACAACATATCGAATTCGACCCGCCCTTCCGCACGCGCCTGCAACAGTGTCCGCGCATAAAAGCTAGCCATCTGGCTCAGCATGGCGCCCCGATTAAACATTCCAGCGTTAAAAAAATACGGCGACAAACGACCGGCCTTGGTCTTGAACTCGCCGAAGGCCAGCACCCTGCTGGCCAGTGCAAACTCGACAAATTGCTGTTGCAGCGAATCCACGTTCCAAGTCTGGGGTTAGGTCAAACAGCCGATGCGATTAACTGATCCAATGCGCCTGATCCAATACCAGTCGTGCCAATTTTGCCGCATGTGCTTGCGCGGAACGACCAAAATTGACGTGATTTTTCGGCATAGCTCGCCATGTCCCGCCACTTGCAATGTTTCGCGTCACAACTCTTAACGTCAACGGAATTCGATCGGCCACTCGCAGGGGGCTGACGCAATGGATCGAGAAATCGTCACCCGACGTCGTGTGTCTGCAGGAAGTCAAAGCTGATGAATGCGACGTACCCGCGGAGAGCCGGCCGAAGCGAATGCGCGTCTGGTACCACTGCGCGACCCGGCGCGGCTATGCCGGCACAGCGCTGTATGCAGCGAAGCGTCCGCGCGAAGTTCGGCTCGGCTTCGGATCGAAGGAGTTCGATGGCGAAGGGCGTTACGTTGAAGCGCAGTTCTCGACCGTAACAGTGATCTCGGTGTACTTTCCGTCCGGTTCTTCCGGCCCCCACAGACAGGAATCGAAGTTTCGATTTCTGGCGAAGTTTTTGCCTCATTTGAAACGGCTCACTGCAAGCGGACGCGAATATATTTTATGCGGTGACATCAACATTGCACACCGTGAGATCGATCTGAAAAATTGGCGTAGCAATCGCAAGCACTCGGGGTTTCTTCCCGAAGAGCGTGCGTGGTTAACGCGTCTGTTTGAGCGGCACGGTTGGGTCGACGTATTTCGTTCGCTCGACCCGCGCCCAGGACGTTATACGTGGTGGAGCAATTTCGGCCAGGCGTATGCGAACAACGTCGGCTGGCGGATCGATTATCAAATCGCGACTCCAGGCATTGCGCAACGAGCACGCGCTTCAGAGATCTACATGGATCAGCGCTTCTCCGATCACGCGCCGCTGACGATCGAGTATGCGGGTCGGCTATGAATCGGAGGCGCGAATAGAAGAAGCTTCATCCAGCAGAACCGCCGTCGATCGCAGCTGGAGCGACACGCTGCGTGTGTATGCCGACCCGGCGACGCTGCGCATGCTCTTCCTTGGATTTTCCGCAGGGCTGCCGCTGCTTCTGGTGCTCGGAACGCTGTCGTTTCGATTGCGTGAGGCCGGCATCGATCGCACCACCATCGGTTACCTGACGTGGGTCGGGCTGGCTTACGGTTTCAAGTGGGTGTGGGCGCCGTTGGTCGATCGACTTCCGCTGCCGTGGCTGACGCGCGCGCTCGGTCGCCGCCGCAGCTGGCTTCTGGTGTCGCAGCTCGTAATCATTGGCGGCCTGACCGGAATGGCGCTGACCGATCCGGCCAGCGCCTTGCAGACGCTGGTGTTTTTCACGTTGATCGTCGCTTTCGCTTCGGCGACACAGGACATTGCGCTCGATGCATACCGCATCGAGTCGGCCGTTGTTGAGAAGCAGGCCGCGTTAGCGGCGATGTATCAGACGGGTTACCGGCTCGGAACGATTTGGGCAGGCGCGGGGGTGCTGTTCATCGCAGCGCGAGCGGCGGGAGATGCCGGCGCGCAGATCACCGACACGACTCGCTACGTCGCGTCCGCGTGGACCGTCGCTTATCTGGTGATGGCAGCTTCCGTGCTAGTCGGTGTCATCGGCGTGCTGTTTGCGCCCGAACCGGCGGTGGGCGAAGCACGCGACGCCATTGCGACCGAAGAACTCACGCTGACGAATAGATTGATCGCCGAGCGTGGCATGCCGCCTGCGATCGCGCGCCTCGTTGCCTGGCTGCAAAGCGCAGTGGTCGGTCCATTTTGGGACTTCATCCGTCGCTTTCGCTGGCATGCGCTGCTGCTGTTGGCGCTGATCGCAACGTACCGGATCTCCGACGTCGTGATGGGTGTTATGGCGTTTCCGTTCTATGTCGACATGGGCTACTCGAAAGACGAAGTGGCGGCGATTTCGAAGGTGTACGGCGTCATCATGACGCTGGCCGGTGCATTCGTCGGCGGCGTGCTCGCGCTGCGCTACGGTGTAATGCGAATCCTGTTTGTAGGCGCCGTGCTCTCGGCCGCGTCAAACCTTTTGTTCGCATGGCTTGCGACGCGCGGGCATGATCCGGTCGGGTTGATCTTCGTCATCGCAGCCGACAATTTGTCGCAAGGAATCGCATCGGCTGCATTCATCGCATACTTGTCGAGTCTTACCAATGTCGCTTACTCGGCTACGCAATACGCGCTGTTCTCATCGGTCATGCTGTTGCTGCCGAAATTCTTCGCCGGTTTCTCCGGGGCGTTTGTCGATGCGTACGGATATGTCGCGTTTTTTCATACGACAGCGTGGATCGGCGTGCCGGTGTTGATCCTCGTGTGGCTCGCGGCGCGCATGCGGCCGGCGCATACGGCTCAGGGTTCGCCGTCCCAGTAATCTAGATCGGATTCCGGCCGGTGCATGCGGCCTTTTTCCAGCAGCGGGCCGGCAATCGGCGTGAACGCCATGTACTTGCCTGAGTCCGGGTACTCGCAAACTTCCGGATATTCCTGGGTGCTGATCGATAAATACTTTAGCGGCGCGTCCGACGTATTGATCAACTGGTGCGGATACTCCGGGCCGGCCGGAATATCGATCACGTCGCCCTGCCGCACCGGAATGCTCTCACCGGCGACACGCAGCGTTCCCGACCCTTCAAGAATTACGAACATCTCCTCCTGGGCGTAGTGAAAGTGATACGGGCAGGTGGCTTTGCCGGGCGGCACAATGTCAACCGCGGCACCCAGTTTCTTCGCGATGGTGCCAGCGACGCGCCGGCCGATGACGCTTGCCGATCGAACGCCCTCGTACAGCGGCGAATGCGCTTTGAGCGTCTGCCAATTTGCTTCGTCGATATTGCGCACGAGTTTGTCGCGCAGTGTTTCGGTCATTTCCCTTGCGCTGTCCTGTCGTTGACGTTGAACTTCACCATCTCAAACGAACCCGACATTAAGTCCTCTTGGAGAACAATTAGCGCGTCTCGAAACGATATACCGCAAGTTCGCCACGCAGCGCAGGCAAAACAGCCACTGCCGCGCCATCGGCAAACACGGCGCGCCCCGTGATATGCAACCCTAGCCTAGTCGCTAAAGCCTCAAAGTCCTGCAGCGTGCAAAGGTGAATGTTAGGCGTGTCGTACCACTGATACGGAATGTTTCGCGTCACCGGCATGCGTCCGCCCAGCAGTGACACTGCGTGCCTCCAGTGGCCGAAGTTGGGAAAGCTCACGACGCCCTGGCGTGCGACGCGTGCCATCTCGCGCAAAATGCCCTCAGCGTTGTGCATCGCCTGCAGCGTCTGCGATAACACCACCGTGTCGAACATCGCGTTTGCGAACATCCGCAGGCCGGCATCGAGATTGGCCTGGATTACGTTGATGCCGGCGCGCACGCACTCGGCCACCTGATCGTCGCTGATCTCAACACCGTAACCGCGGCACTGTTTGTGCAAACGCAGATGTTCCAGTAGCGCGCCGTCGCCGCAACCCAGATCCAGCACGCGGCTGTCCGGCCGTACCCAGTCCGCAATCTGCTGCAAGTCGATGCGAAGCGAGCGAGCCGTCATCACAGTGCCTGCGCGATGTTGTCGAAATATGCGCGCACCACGCGGTGATACCGCGCGTCGTCCAGCAGGAACGCATCGTGGCCGTGCGGCGCATCGATCTCGGCATAGGCGACGTCGCGCCCGTTGTCGATCAGTGCTTCGACGATCTCGCGTGAGCGCTCCGGCGGGAAACGCCAGTCGGTCGTAAACGCCGCGAGCAAGAACTTCGCGCGTGCCGAGGCCAGTGCCGCGACCAGCTCGCCGTTGGTGGCCTTAGCGGGGTCGAAGTAATCGAGGGCCCGCGTAATCAGCAGATAAGTGTTGGCGTCGAAGTATTCGGAAAATTTATCGCCTTGATATCGCAGGTAACGCTCGACCTCGAACTCGATTTCGTAGTGGAACTGATAGTCGGCCTCGCGCATTGCACGGCCAAATTTTTCGGCCATGTCCTCCCCGGACAGATAGGTGATGTGGCCGATCATCCGAGCGACGCGCAAGCCGCGCTTCGGAACTGTCGCGTGCGCGTAATAGTCGCCGCCGAAAAAGTCCGGGTCGGAGCGGATCGCGGTGCGCGCGACTTCGTTAAATGCGATGTTCTGCGCCGACAGTTTGGGCGCCGAGGCCACCGAGACACAGTGGGCAACGCGCTCCGGATACTGAATCGTCCACGACAGCGCCTGCATTGCGCCAAGTGATCCACCCATGATCGCGGCCCAGCGTTCGATGCCGAGCACATCAGACAGCCGCGCCTGCGCGTTGACCCAGTCTTCAACGGTCACCACCGGAAATCTCGCGCCATATGGCCTGCCGGATGCCGGGTCGATGGACATCGGTCCGGTCGAGCCGAAGCACGATCCCAAATTGTTGACACCGACCACGAAAAATCGATTGGTGTCGACCGGCTTGCCCGGCCCGACCATGTTGTCCCACCACCCGAGCGCGCCCGGATCGTCGGCGTACGTGCCAGCCACGTGATGCGATGCGTTCAGTGCGTGGCAAATCAGAACTGCGTTGCTGCGTTCAGCATTCAGCTCGCCGTAGGTCTCGCACATCAACGAGTAGCCGCCGATCGACGCGCCGCTCGACAGTTGCAGCGGCGAATCGAATCGAATCAACTGCGGCGTCACGACGCCGACCGAACTAGGTGCAGTGCTCATGGCGGACGAAGTTTGCCTGATGCGTGCAGTGGCAAACTTCGTCTTGCCGCGGAGAAAGGGGGCAATCGTGAACTACGTTGTCTATGGAATGGCGTCGTCCGGCAACTGCCACAAGGTCAAGATGGCGCTCGAGCACCTGCGCCTGCCTTACCAGTGGCGCGAGACCGATACGCTGAAGGGAGAAACGCGGACGCCGTCGTTTCTGGCGATGAATCCTAACGGCGAGGTACCGGTACTCGCGGTGGACGAAAAGACGTTCCTGCCGCAATCGAATGCCATTCTCTGGTATTTGGGCGAAGGAACACCGCTGGTGCCCGAGGACAAGTTTCAACGCGCACGCGTGTTGCAGTGGATGTTTTTCGAGCAGTACAGCCACGAGACCGCGATAGCGGTCGCGCGCTACGTCCGCGTTTTTCTGAAAAAGCACGACGACCCGCGCCTGCCTGCGCTGGAGAAACGCGGCTACGCGGCGCTCGGCGTGATGGATCGGCATCTATCGGATCGCGAGTATTTCGCCGGCGACGCGCTGTCGATCGCCGACTTGGCGTTGTTCGCGTATACGCACAAGGCCGACGAAGGGGGATTCGATATCGCACCATATCCGGCGGTCGTTGCCTGGCTCGAGCGAATCGCCGCAGCGCCCGGTGTGTCGGTGATGCCGTCGCCCAAATGAGCTTATTGCTGCAGCACTTTCGCACGCTGGCGCGTGCGAATCGGCTGGCCAATCACCGGCTGCACAGCGTGTGCAACCAGCTGACGCACGACGAGTTCAAGGCGCCTAGGACAAGCTTCTTTCCCAGCCTGTGGGCAACGCTGAACCACATTTTGATCGTCGATGGGTACTACATCGCCGCGCTCTATCGCGAGCGCGACATGCGGCGCGCGTTCGAATCGGAAGTGCCCTACGACAACATGCCCGAGCTTGCTGCGGCACAGGCGAAATCCGATCAACGTCTGATCGACTGGTGCGATGCGGCCGACGATGCCGCGCTCGCTGCCACGACGGAAATGGATCGCGACACGTTCACGCAGCGCGATCTCGCGCGCCACGTGCTGATGCACCTGCTGACGCACCAGATCCACCACCGCGGGCAGGCGCACGCGATGCTTGCAGGCACAGCGGTCAAGCCTCCGCAACTCGACGAGTTCGTGATGCCGAGCGAAACGCATTTTCGCGTCGCCGACCTTGCCGCGCTCGGCTGGACCGAATCCGACTTGTTCGGTCAGAGCGCTTAAAGCTCGACATAAGCTCTACCATACGACCATGGGTGTGCTCGAGACGCGATTTGCCTCACGCAACGACGAAGTTCAGGCGAACGCGCGCGCAATGCGAGCGCAGGTAGCCGATCTGAAAGACAAAGTCACCGCGATCGGCGCCGGTGGGGGCGAGCGGGCGCGCAGTAAACACGTCGCGCGCGGCAAGCTGCTTCCCCGCGACCGTGTGCAGATGCTGCTTGATCCGGGCACGCCGTTTCTCGAGCTGTCGCAGCTCGCCGCGTATGGGATGTACGACGACGCCGCACCATCCGCCGGCATCATCACCGGCGTCGGCAGGGTCTCAGACCGTGAGTGCGTGATCGTGTGCAACGACGCAACCGTCAAGGGCGGCACTTACTATCCAATGACCGTCAAGAAACACTTGCGTGCGCAGGAGATCGCGCGCGAGAACCGGTTGCCGTGCATCTACCTGGTCGATTCCGGCGGCGCCAATCTGCCGAACCAGGACGACGTTTTCCCCGATCGCGATCACTTTGGTCGCATCTTTTACAACCAGGCAACGCTGTCGGCCGCAGGCATTCCGCAGATTGCGGTGGTGATGGGTTCGTGCACAGCAGGCGGCGCATACGTGCCGGCGATGAGCGATGAATCGATCATCGTCGCCAATCAGGGAACGATTTTTCTCGGCGGCCCCCCGCTAGTAAAGGCGGCGACGGGCGAGATCGTCAGCGCCGAAGACCTCGGCGGCGGCGACGTGCATACGCGGCTATCGGGCGTTGCCGATCACCTTGCAGCCAACGATGCGCACGCGCTGGCGCTGGCACGCCGGATCATGGCGACGACCAACTACATCAAGCCGGCTGCGCAGGACGTACGCGAGCCTCGGCCGCCGAAATACGACCCGGACGATTTGTACGGCGTGATTCCCACCGATACGCGCCGGCCGTACGACGTGCGCGAGGTCATCGCGCGCATCGTTGACGCTTCGGAGCTCGACGAGTGGAAGGCCCGCTTCGCCACCACGCTGATAACCGGTTTCGCGTGGATCGAGGGAATGCCAGTGGGCATCATTGCAAACAACGGCATCCTGTTCTCTGAAAGTGCGCAAAAGGCGGCGCACTTCATCGAGCTGTGCTGCCAGCGCAAGGTGCCGCTGGTGTTTTTGCAAAATATCAGCGGCTTCATGGTTGGCCGCAAGTACGAGAGCGAAGGCATCGCCCGCCACGGCGCCAAGATGGTGACCGCAGTCGCGTGCGCGCAGGTGCCAAAGTTTACGGTGATCATCGGCGGCAGCTTCGGCGCGGGCAATTACGGCATGTGCGGCCGCGCGTACTCGCCGCGCTTTTTGTGGATGTGGCCAAACGCAAGGATTAACGTGATGGGCGGCGAGCAGGCTGCCTCAGTGCTAGCGACGGTGAAGCGCGACGGCATCGAAGCGCGCGGTGGCACCTGGAGCTCGAACGAAGAAGCCGCATTTAAAGCGCCGATTCTCGAGCAGTTCGAGCACCAGGGGCACCCGTACTACGCGAGTGCGAGGTTATGGGACGACGGCGTCATCGATCCACTCGACACCCGGATGTGCCTCGCACTCGGTCTGTCGGCGGCGTTGAATGCGCCGATTGCTGACACGAAGTTCGGCGTCTTTCGAATGTAATGGATGTCAACGTCCATACGAGCGCCGAGCATCAGGACTTGCGGCGGCAGGTCGCCCGCTTCATCGCAAGCGAAGTCGAGCCGCACGCGCTCGAGTGGGACGAAGCGGGTGCGACGCCGCGCGATGTGTTGCGCAAGATGGGAAAGCTCGGGTGGCTTGGCCTGATGTTTTCGCCCGACTACGGCGGCGCCGGCGCCGACATGACGACCAACGTCGTGTTTCAGGAAGCGCTGTCGCGCGCCACCTCTGGCGGGTTCGTCATCACGGTGCTGGTGCATACCGACATGGCGAGCCCGCACTTGGCCCACGCTGGCAACGAAGAACAAAAGCAGCGCTGGCTGCCGAAAATCATTGCGGGCGAGTTGATCACCGCGGTTGCGGTCACTGAGCCGGACGCCGGCTCCGATGTCGCGGCGCTTCGCACACGCGCCCGGCGCGACGGCGATGCTTGGGTGATCAACGGAAGCAAGATGTTTATCACCAATGGCGTGCACGCCGACCTGGTATTCGTCGCCGCGCGCACAGATGCAGACGCAAAGGGCTCGCGCGGTCTATCGATCTTTGCAGTGACCAAAGACTCACCGGGTTTCAAAGTCGGCCGCGCATTGAAGAAAAGCGGCTGGTTAGCCTCCGATACGGCGGAGTTGATCTTCGATAACTGCCGCGTTTCTGCCGATCGGATGATTGGCGAAGAAAATGCCGGCTTCTACGCAATCATGCGCAACTTTCAGACGGAGCGCATCGCGCTTGGATCGATGGCGATCGGACATTGCCTGACCGCGCTCGACCTCGCGTATCGCTACGTCAACGAGCGC
>DATLMT010000113.1:0-4373 GCA_035537135.1 Burkholderiaceae bacterium
CGGCTACGGGTCGATATCGAAGCAGATGGCGATGTTCCTGCGCGTATGCGTCGAACACCGCAAGAACGTGGTCGTGTCCGGTGGCACCGGCTCAGGGAAGACGACATTCCTGAATGTGCTGTCGAACTTCATCCCGAACGGCGAGCGCATCGTAACGATAGAAGACGCCGCCGAGCTCAAGCTCAATCACTCGCATCTGATATCGCTTGAGGCGCGGCCGTCGAATGTCGAAGGGCGCGGTCAGGTCAGCATTCGCGATCTGGTGAAAAACTCGCTGCGCATGCGACCCGATCGCATCGTCGTCGGCGAGTGCCGAGGCGGCGAAGCGCTCGACATGCTGCAGGCGATGAACACCGGTCATGAAGGATCACTGACCACGCTGCACGCCAACACGCCGCGCGACGCGATCTCGAGGCTAGAGACGATGGTGCTGATGGCTGGTATGGATCTGCCGCTGACCGCGATTCGGGATCAGATCGCCTCCGCCGTAGACATTCTCGTGCAGCAAACGCGCTTTGCGTGTGGCTCGCGCAAGATCACCAGCATCGCCGAAGTCACCGGGATGGAAAACGGTCGCCTGCAGATGCAGGAAATCTTTCGCTTTGAACGCACTGGCTACGGTCAGGACGGCAAAGTGCGCGGCGCATTCGTGGCGTGTGACCTGGTCCCGAGTTTCTACGAAGAGCTGCGCGCGCAGGGTGTGACCCTCGACTTGGAAATCTTCCGAGCGCCGCCGGATTTCAGTCAACAGCGGGCGGAGCATGCTTAACGCGCCCGTGGTGTTGTCAGTCGTCATTGCGCTCGCCGCGATGTTGTTGGTGTGGTCCGGCGCCGAACTCGGCGCGGCTGGCCTAGCGAGTTACCGCCGATCGTTCACCGAGCGCGCGCGTTTCAATCTGCGCGAGCTGTTCCTGTTCATGGATCCCGCGCGCCTGTACGCGCTTAACGTCGGTGTGATGTTGCTGGTCGGTGCCATCGTGTGGCTCCTGACCAAAAGCTCGCTGCTCGGCGTCGGGTTTGCGCTCTTAGCCGGTTTCTTGCCCTGGTGGGCGTTTCGTTGGATGCGCGCTCGCCGGCTGCTGAAGATCGAAGATCAGCTGCCTGACGCGCTGCTAATACTGGCGGGCGGATTAAAGGCGGGGGTGAGCCTTACGTCCGCCGTCTCGCAGCTGGTGCGCGAAGCCCGTCCACCAATCACGCAGGAATTCGACCTGATGCTGCGCGAGCAGCGTCTCGGCGTCGCGCTCGACGAGGCGCTCGAAAATTTAAACCGGCGGGTGCCGACGCAATCAGTCACGCTAGTGGTGTCTGCGATGCGAATTGCCAGCACCACCGGCGGCGGCCTCGCCGAAACGCTCGAGCGCGCGTCGCAGACGGTCCGCAGCAAGCTTGCGATGGAAGGCAAGATCCGCGCGCTGACAGCGCAGGGCAAGTTGCAGGCGTGGATTGTCGGAGCACTGCCGCTCGTCCTGATGTATGTGCTCGCGAGGATGGAACCCGAAGCGATGAGCCTGCTCTGGACTACGCGCTTGGGCTACGCGTTTCTCATCGTCATTGCGCTGCTTTTGTTCTTCGGTGTGTTGCTAATTCGCAAGATCGTGGACATCGACGTATGAGCGCTCTGATGCAACCCTTCCAAGCCGTCATGACACCGACAGTCGTCAGCATCGCGTTTGGCGCTGCGATCGGAGTCTCTGCCACGCTGTTTTCGCTTGTGCTTGGCCGCGCCGTCGCCGAGGTGCCCGGCGAAGACCGTACGTATCTCGATCGTCCCCCGATCGGTTTTCGCATCGTGTGGTGGCCTATTCAATGGATTGCCTATTACCTTGGGCGCCTGCTGCCAGCCTCGCAAAGGCAAAAGGTGATGACCAAGCTGCGCAAGGCGGGACTCGACTACACGCTTTCGCCTGAGCAGTACATCGCCGGCCGCATCGTGGCTGCAATGTTCGCGGGCGCGCTTGCCGTATGGCTCGCTGACAGCTTTATGCAGGCGCCAAGTCGATGGGCTCCGGGCGCGGTGGCCTTTGCGTATTTGTACCCGGCCATCTGGCTTAGGGACCGCATTGATGCGCGCAAGCGTCTGCTGCTAAAGCAGTTGCCGTTCTATCTCGACATCATCACGCTGTGTGTCGAGGCCGGACTCAACCTAACCGGTGCGTTCGAGCAAGCGATGCGGCGCGGTCCGCCCGGGCCGCTGCGCGAAGAAATTGCGCGCATTTTGCGCGACGTGCGCGCCGGCAAATCGCGCACCGACGCGCTGCGTACCTTCGCCGAGCGAATGAACGAGCCGGCGGTTGGCAGCCTGGTCAGCGCTTTGATTCAGGCCGAAAGCATGGGCATGAACCTCGGGCCAATTCTGCGCGCACAGGCTGAGCAGCGTCGCACCGAGCGCTTCACGCGCGCCGAGAAGCTCGCGATGGAGGCGCCAGTCAAGATGCTATTGCCTCTGATCGCATTCATTTTTCCGTGCACCGGGCTCGTGATCTCCTTTCCGATCTGGATGAAGTTTCGGGAATCGGGTTTCTAAATAGTGAATCGCGTGCTCCGCGTTCGAATCGCCGGCGGTTTTCTGCAGCGCGCACGCGGGCTGTTGCTGCGTCCTCCGCTTGGTTTCGATGAGGCGCTGTTGCTGCCTGGCTGCGCCTCGGTCCATACCTTCGGCATGCGATATGCGATCGATGTTGTGTTTCTCGATCCGCTCGGCCGCGTGCTACGCGTCGCGCGCGCACTGCGCCCGTGGCGCATTGCATCGCAGTCGGGGGCCGCTGCTGTACTAGAGCTCAAGGCGGGCGGCGCCGCCGCTCATCAACTCTACCCGGGCGCAGTACTCGACGCAGCACTTAGCGGCATCGGAGAACTGACATGAAGATTTCATCGAGCTCGGCGGCGCGCGGCGCCACCATCGTCGAGTTCGTCGTCATTATCCCGACGCTGCTGATGATGATCATGGCGATGCTGCAGGCGGCATTCGCGTTTCACGCCAAGAGTCAGCTCAACCACGCCACCGCCGCGGCCGCGCGCGCGGGCAGCTTCAATAACGCGTCAATGACGTCGATGTCGCTGGCGCTGGTGCGCGGCATGGTCGGCTACTACGGCGGCGGCACATCCCTTTCGGAGCTGACGCAAGCGCAGGGACGCGCCGCCCTCGATTTGGTGCAGGCCAACGTGCGCATCGAAGTGCTGTCGCCGACGACTGAAAGCTTCACCGACTACAACAGCCCCGCGCTGCAGAATCAACTGAACACAGGCAACGCGCGCGTGATCCCCAACGATAACTTGGGCTTCATCCGCTGCCCGCGCGACAACGCCGGGTGCAACAGCGACCCCGCGACGAACAGCTCCGGACAGACGCTGGCCGATGCAAATCTGCTGAAGATCCGAGTCACCTATGGCATTCCGCAGGAAAAGCAGATGCCCATGGTCGGCCGCTTCTATACGTGGGCATTGGCAAAGATGAATCCGAACGACACCGATGTGTTCCGCAGCTCGCTCGTACAGCGCGGGCGCATTCCGCTGGTGGCGCATACGACCGTGCGCATGATGAGCGCGCCGATTGAAAACAACAATGCATCGAATCCGGGTCCCGGCAACAACGGCGCTCCGAAAGATCCAGGCAATCCGCCAGCGGGTGAGCCGCTTCCGACGTGCCCGTGGTGGGACCCAAGTTGTCGGAGCTGTCCCGACGGATATGACTCACCGGGATGTTCAATAAAAACAGGACCTCCACCGACCAACTGTGACCCCGTTCGCGATCGCGACTGTCTGCTGCCATGTACGGATGACGGGAAAGGAGGCTGTGCACGCCCCCCGGGCTGCGGTGTGGCCGATCCGAGTTGCGATCCGAACTGCGGGCGCAGCATGTGCTGTCAGGCGCCCGCAAGTTGAGGGTCGCCACTTGCGAATGAGGGTAGACATGCGCAAAAACGCTGATTCCACTTCCTCCTTGCTGATTGAAGTGTTATGGCAACTGCGCTTTTACGCATGGGCGGCTTTTGTCTTCACGCTCATCATCTTTGTGACGCCAGTTGGCGCTGCGTGTGGCCCGCCAAACGGAGGCAATCCAGGCTGCTCCGGCGCGGGAAACCCGGTGCATCTGGCCACGGGCAACAAGTTTCAGCACGAAACGGATCTGGCGCCGCTTCCAGGGACGCTCGGGCTTGAATTTTCACGCTACTACAACAGCCGGCTCAACGACTTCGGAACAGTTGGCCGCGGCTGGCGCCATAGCTACGACATTGCACTTAGCGACCTCGGCAGCTCGCTGCAGATTCTCACCGCGGATGGGCGGCGAATCGTCTTTCCGCGCAATCCGACGCAGCCGGCGGTGTGTGCTAGCCACAATCCAGAGGATGGCCAAGTCACGATTGAGACTT
>DATLMT010000114.1:0-2724 GCA_035537135.1 Burkholderiaceae bacterium
TCGGGCCCGCATTGGGCGCGCTCTTCTACATCCTGTTTCGTGAGTACCTGTCGATTTGGACAGCGCACTGGTTATGGTTCTTTGGGCTGCTGTTCGTCGGCTTCATCGTGTTTTCGCCGAGCGGCCTCGTGGGGGTGTGGCATCGGTTGAGCGCGCCCTGGCGCAAACGGCAGATCGAAGCAGCAGCCATGGCAGGCCGCGCGATCGAGCACGGCGTCGAGTTGCCCGCGTTCGTGCGCGCGCATGCGACCGATGCCGGCACCGTGCTTGCCGCCAATGGCCTTGCCAGGTCGTTCGGCGGAATTCGCGCAGTACAGGATGCCAGCGTTGCCGTCGGTGCGCGCTCGTTGCACGCACTCATTGGTCCCAACGGCGCGGGCAAGACGACTTTGTTCAATCTGATTTCCGGCCTCGTGGCGCCCGAGCGCGGAAGCGTGATGCTGGCCGGCGCCGATATCACGCGCTTTTCCCCGTATCAGGTTGTTGGTGCGGGCGTTGCCCGTTCGTTTCAGATCACCAATCTGTTCCCGGCGCTGACAGTTCACGAGAACTTGCGCCTGTCCGTGCAGGCGCGCGCAAGCAGTCGCTTTAATGGCTGGACGTCGACGGTCGCAGTTGAACCTGTAATGCAGGAGACCGCGCAACTGATTCGCTTTCTGGGGCTGAGCGGGATGGAACGCGCCGAAGCCGGAGAACTCTCCTATGGCGGGCAACGATTGCTCGACATGGGTCTTGCGCTGGCGTGCGCACCGCGTGTACTGCTGCTTGACGAACCGCTGGCCGGGCTTGCCGCCGCTGAGCGCGAGCGCGTGGCGCAGCTCATCAAGCGCATTGCGGCCGATCTGCCGGTGTTGCTGGTCGAACACGATATCGATCGGGTGTTCGCCCTGGCTGATCGCGTGACGGTGATGAACGACGGCAAAGTGCTGTTCGACGGCAACGCGGCCGACGCGCGGTCGAGCCAAGCAGTACGCGAGATCTACATCGGTTCCGGCACCGCTGCGTTAGCCGCCACTGCTCGCGGCAGTGCCAAGAGTGAGGCAGCGCCGGCGCTGCTGACGCTCGACGCGGTTGACGCCTTCTATGGCAAGAGCCACATCATCAAAAGTGTGGCGCTGACGGTGCACGAGCAGGAAATCGTAGCGCTCCTCGGCCGCAATGGCGCCGGCAAGTCGACGTTGCTGAAGACGATCATCGGGACGGTCGCGCCCGCGCACGGCACAATCGCACTCGGCGACTTGCCATTGGCACGGCTGTCCGCTTGGCAGATCGCGCGCTTAGGCGTCGGCTATGTGCCGCAGGGAAGGGCGCTCTTCGCGGGCATGAGCCTGCGCGACAACCTGGCGCTGGGGCGACTCAAACGGCAGCGCTCGGGCGAGGCGCAATCAGGCGTCGCGTGGTCTGATGACAAGATCATCGAATTTTTTCCGAAGCTCGCGGCGCGACTCGACACGCCCGCAGACTTTCTGTCGGGTGGCGAGCAACAAATGGTTGCGGTTGCGCGCGCTTTGGCTGGCCATGTGCGGGTGCTGTTGCTCGATGAGCCGTTTGAAGGGCTGGCGCCGACGGTGATCGAGGAGCTGTTTACGGCGTTCGATCGATTGCGTTCCGAACTCGCGATCGTGATCGTCGAGCACAATCTCGATCTCGTACTCGCTCTGGCAGATCGCGCCTACGTGCTGGAGCGCGGCAGCGTCGTGCATCAGGGTCCGGCGCGCGCGCTGCGGGATGACCTCGAACTGCGGAGGCAGGTGCTGTGGATGTAGAAACAAGGACTGCGGCGATTGTTGGCGCTGGATTGGTGGGCCGCGCATGGGCAGCCGTGTTCGCGCGGGCTGGCTGGCGGGTACGGCTGTTCGACTCGATGCCCGCGCAGCTGACGGAGGCGCGTCAACAGATCGTGCAGACGCTTGCAGATCAGGAACGCGTAGGGCTTGTCGACGATGCACCTGCAGCGCTCAAGCGTATCTCGCCGTGTACGAGATTGAGCGACGCCGTCGCCGACGCGGCGTGGGTGCAGGAGAACCTGCCCGAGGAGGTCGCAATCAAGCAAAGCGTGTTTGCCGAGCTTGACCGTCTTGCGCCGCCCGAGGCGATACTCGCCAGCAGCACCTCTGCAATCGTCGCTTCCCATTTCACCGGTGATCTGGCCGGACGTGCGCGGTGCCTGGTCGCACATCCGGTCAATCCTCCGCACCTGGTGCCAATCGTCGAGCTATGCGGTGCGCCGTGGACGAGCGAAGCAACCCTCGCGAGCGCGCGCACGACGATGGAATCGATAGGGCAGGTGCCGATTATCGTGCGGCGTGAAATCGACGGCTTTGTGCTGAACCGGCTGCAGGGGGCACTGCTGAGTGAAGCGATGCGGCTGGTCGCCGACGGCGTGGTAGCCCCCGACGATCTCGACAAAACCGTTCGCGACGGCCTTGGTTTGCGCTGGTCGTTCATGGGTCCGTTTGAGACGATTGAGCTCAATGCGCCAGGGGGCGTGGCTGACTACTGCGCTCGTTACAGTGGTTTGTATCGTCGGCTTGCGGCCGACCCGGCGCCACCCTCCGTTTGGGAGGGACAGAGTGCGGCGAACGTCGCAGCAGCACTGGAAGCACCGTTGACCACCGCACAACGCAACGAACGAAGCGCGTGGCGCGATCGCCGCTTGCTGGCGTTGCGACGGCACAAAATAGACATGGAATCGCAGGACTGATCGACCCCCGGAGTACGAAT
>DATLMT010000115.1:0-2493 GCA_035537135.1 Burkholderiaceae bacterium
CATATAGAGCCTCACCGCCGGTTACCGCGAGAAAAACCGCCCCCAGCACGACGAACGTGTTGCCGAAATTCTGCACGCTGTAGCGCAGCGCGTACAAAGGATCGAGCGCGAGCAGTATCGCCGGCGCCTTTGCAATTTGCAAAAGCCCAAGCAGGCCCAAGACCAGAAACCAAGCGACCATGATCGTCCCAAACACCTGCCCGACGCGCGCAGTCCCCTTGCTTTGCACGGCGAACAGCGCAATTAAGACGGCCAAAGTCACTGGAATTACCATAGGCGCGAATGCCGGCGAGACCACCTGCAGTCCCTCGACTGCTGACAAGACAGAAATTGCCGGCGTGATCACGCTATCGCCGTAGAACATCGCGGCCCCGATCAGACCGGCGCCAATGGCGGTCGTGCGCAGCCGACCTGCGACTGGCATCTGCCTGAGCACCAGGGCAAGCAGCGCAAGAATGCCGCCTTCGCCGTCATTATCAGCGCGCAGTACGAGCAACACGTACTTGATAGATACGACCAGCGTTACCGCCCAGAAGATCAGCGACAGCACACCGTATACGGCGGCGGGCGAAACACCTACCCCGTGCTCCCCGGCAACGCTTTCCTTAAATGCGTAAAGCGGGCTGGTGCCGATATCGCCATAGACAACGCCGAGGGTGGCGAGCACAACCGCAGGCGAAAGTTTGCGATTCGACGCGGTCATCGATCGCAGCGCAAATACGACTGGTCGAATTGGGCCACAACGCTGCGGATTGCGCACGCTCGATGAGGTCGAAGCGCGAATCGTACTGCAGCATCAGTCGCCGCCGGGCCTGCGCCAGTGCCCGCTCAAGGTAATGCGGCTAGCGCCGCTTCAGGCGGCTAACGCATCCAGCTCGACTTGTCCCGCCTCGCTGAACGAACTTTCCGTCACGCCGTCGATGACAAGGTAGTACCCGGTTCCGCGCACGCTTTCGATCCGCACGTTGTCGATGCCAGCGGATCGGAGGCGCAACCGGATTCTCGAAACCAGCGCATCGATACTTCGACCGCCAATGCCGCTGGTTCCGGCCGCGCCGATAAAGCGCGCAGTGGTCTCGCGGCTAACCGCATGCCCGTAGCGGACCAACAGCAGTCGCAGCATCGCGAATTCGACGCGGGTGAGCCGGACCGTCGTGTTATCCACGGTCAACGTTGTCAGGTCGCCGGCCATGTGCACCGGGCCAAGTCGGGCGCTGGTAGCCAGCGGGTTCGCCAATACCGCGTGATCGTCGAGCAGCCGCTTCACCTTCGCCAGAACGAACCGCGGCGATGCCGGCTTCGCAATGAAGTCAGCAGCTCCCATCTCAAGTGCGAGGATCTGATCAATTTCATCGCGTGCGGTCGCCAATACGACAACTGGCGCATAGCGTTGTTTGACCAGCGCGAGCAGTGCTTGGAACGCGCTGTAACCAAGCGCGTCGGCGTTTAGCACGACGGCGTCCACGTGCATTTGCTCAAACAGACGCAGGGCAGCGCGCGCGTCGCTGACGCCGATTGCGCGCACCTCATGAGAGTGGAGCGCTTCCGTTAGCGAATGCAGGCACTCATCCGACGCGCCAACGATCACACACAGACGTTGCATGTTTACATCCATCCAATGAAATAGAAGAACCAAACGAGAACTAAAAATACGATTTTCCAATACATCTGCATATACAACTATTTGGTTCAAAAAATCAAGCCCTTCGAGCTCCCGCAAGATTGAGCAATATTGAATTGACTTCGTGTAAGCGCTTACCGCTCAGACGTTCTCGCATTGACGATTGCGCCTGCTCCCATAGTGGCATTGCGGCAGAAAACGCCTTTCTGCCACGCACGGTGGCCCGCACCCGTTTCTCGCGGCGATCGCGACCTGGCCGAAGCGAAACCAGCTTGTCACGCTCAAGCAGCTTCAGCGTCCGCGTCAGTGTCGAGTCGTCCATCGTGATGACCTTGGCAATTTTTCCGACAGTGCCGTCGCTCAACGCGACAACAGCCCAGAGCACCGCGAGCTGGGGCGAGCGCAAGCCGCTTGGCTTCAGGTGTTCGTCGTACACCGAGGTCAACGAGCGGGCTGCCATGCGCACGTTCCCGCAGAGGCAGTCGAAACCGCAGTTTCTGAACTGTTTAACAACGTGGTCGGGAGCCATCTTCTGCGTATGCAGGCATTGTCGCTAGACTAATGCTAACGCAAAGCATGTGGATAGACATGACACCTAGGCTGGCGCACTGGGCGATCGGCGGCGCCTTTATTCTCTCGCTGGCCGCTTTGGCTCAGACCGGTGACATCGTGGCCGCAAAGCCCTGTGCTTTACCGCAGCACCGACAGTTCGACTTCTGGGTTGGCGAGTGGGACGTCACACAGAACGGCAAGATTGCCGGACGCAACAGCATCCGCTCGATCCTCAACGGTTGTGCGCTGCGCGAGGACTGGTCCGGTACCGGTGGCTTCACGGGTAGCAGTCTCAACTTCTACGATGAAGAGACAAAGCA
>DATLMT010000116.1:0-2577 GCA_035537135.1 Burkholderiaceae bacterium
CGTCATGATGAAAATGCGATCGGCGAGAAACAGCGCTTCGTCAATGTCATGCGTGACGAACATGACGGTTGTTCGCGATCTCTCCCAAACGCGCAGCAGCAGCTCCTGCATCATCAGCCGCGTCTGCGCGTCGAGCGCGCCGAACGGCTCGTCCATTAGAAAGAGCTCAGGCTCACTGATCCACGCCCGTGCTAAGGCGACGCGCTGCTGCATGCCGCCCGAGAGTTCATACGGGTAGTGTTTCTCAAAGCCGGTCAGCCCCATCAGCTGTACGTAGCGGGCGGCCTGCGCGGCGTACTGGTCAGCTGGGGCGCCGGCCATGCGCGGACCAAACGTGATGTTGTCGATGATGTTGAGCCACGGAAACAGCAGCGGTTGCTGAAACACCATGCCGCGCGAGCGGTCGGGTGCGGCAATCGGACGGCCGTCTATCAATACCGCGCCGGAATTCGACTGCTCGAACCCCGCGACCAGATTGAGAATCGTGGACTTGCCGCAACCGCTCGGCCCGAGGATGCATGCGAACTCGCTCTTGCCGATGGTCATTGAAACGTCGGCGAGCGCAACGGTCTCGCGTCCGCGCTTGCGATCGATGAACGTTTTGCCCACGTTGCGCAGCTCGACCGTGGCCTGCGTCGCGGGTGCCGCGTCATCCATTTCGTACTCGACGGGTCACACGCACTTCAGCCTTTGCCCATCCAGTGAACCGTCAGCCTTTGTGTCGTCACGATCGCAAGGTCGAGCAAATAGCCGATCGTGCCTAATAGCAGAATGCCGAGCATCACGACGTCGGTGCGCAGATACGAGCTGGCGTTGATCACCATCCAACCCAACCCCGAGCTCGCCGCGATCATCTCGGCGGCAATCAGCGTGGTCCAGCCGATGCCGATACCGACGCGCACACCGGTGAACAGCTCCGGCAACGCGCTGGGCAGGATCACATGGCGGAAGAGCTGCCGACGATTTACGCCGAGCGACTGTGCCGCTCGAATACGGCCTTCGGGAACGCTCATCACCGCGGACGCGGCACTGACGACGATCGTCAGAAACGTCGACAGATAGATCAGCACGAACTTCGACACCTCGCCGATGCCGAACCACACGACGACCAACGGAATCAACGCCAGCTTCGGCAGTGGCCGCAGGAACTGCACGAACGGATCGAGGATCGCGTTGAAGACCGGCGACCGGCCCATCAGCAGTCCGATCGGAATGCCGGTGATCGCGGCCATGAAGAACGCAAACAGCGCGCGGCCGAGGCTCACCAGAATGTGCATCCACAGCGAAACCTGTCGGTAACCTTCGTCGATCAGCTGCTCAGCGGTGGTGAGAACCTCGATCGGTCCCGGCAGAAACAGTGGATCGACCCACTGCATCTTGGCCGCCATGAACCACGCCGCGATGACGACCGTCACCGCGGCAATGCTGATCAGCGGAAGATACCGGCGCTGCATCGCGAGCAAGGGCATCAAGGGCGCATCAGCGCCCTTGCCTGCGTCACTTCGCTGCGCGCTCGAGATAGGTCGTGTTCACAAACGGCTTGAAGCTCGCCGGCACTTCACTCTGCTTCAAATCACCCAACTCCACCAGGAAGCGTGCGGTGTCCAGCATCGCAGGTTGGATCGGGCCGCCTTCGGACAGCAGCGTCACGGTCTCCTTGATCGATGGAAAGTGCAAGCCGCTCATCGTGTCGCGCACCGCCGCTTCGTTCTGGTTCAAATGCTGCGCGACCAGCTTGACCATGGCGTCCTTGTCCTTGTTGTACATCTCCACGCACTGCTGGTACGTCTGCAAGAACTTCACGACGATGTGCGGATATTTTTCGGCAAACTCCTTGCGCACGACGTAGTCGTTCCAGACGTAATAGCCGCTCTTCTGCAGCGCCTGCGTCGCAAGGATTTCTTTGCCTCCGTCACCTTCCATCGTGTGCGAGAACGGGCCCCAGACGTAACCTGCATCGATGTCGCCGCGCTTCCATGCGGCCACCATGTCTGCGGGCGTCAGGCTGACCAGCGTTACATCCTTCGCCGCGATGTTGTTGACCTTTAACGCCGCCATCAGCGCGTAGTGCGCGGTCGATCCGGGGGGATAGGCAATACGCTTGCCTTTGAGTTCGGCCACGCTGTTGACGCCGCCCTTGGCGATCAAACGTTCACTGGTCTGGATGATTCCGTCGATGGCGAACACTTCGATCGGCAACTTGCGCGCGATGGCCGCCACCGTAGGCGTCGAACCAAGACGGCTGATGTCGACCTGTTTGGCCGCAAGCGACGTCAGCGCTGCGGCACCCGACGGAAACTGAACCCACTCGACCTTGGTTTCGAGGCTCTTGTCGAACATGCCGGTGGCCTTGCAGATGGTCCAGATCCGCGGCCCGCCAAACCAGCCAAAGCGAACGACTTCGGGATCAGCGGCTAACGCGGGTGAGGCGCCGCCGAAGAATACGAATACGGTGGAGAGTGCGGCAGCAAGCAGCCGGAACGCGCGTGTTGACATGTGATCCTCCTGAATGTTGGACAAAAAGCAGCAGCGAGCTGAACGCCGCCGCTGCGTGCCAATCTTGGTTAGCGAATCTAG
>DATLMT010000117.1:0-3059 GCA_035537135.1 Burkholderiaceae bacterium
CAGCGCGCTTCAAAGACAGCAGGCATGAGCAAGACGCACGAGCGCCCTCTGATTGCGCATGTTGTATATCGCTTCGACGTCGGCGGGCTCGAAAACGGCGTCGTTAATCTAATCAATCGATTGCCGGAATCGAGTTGGCGGCATGCGGTAGTGGCCCTGACAGACGTCGTCCCCAGCTTTGCAACGCGGGTCCAGCGAGCTGACGTCAAGTATCTGTCGTTGAACAAGCCTCCGGGCCATCTGTGGCTGCACTACCCGCGCTTGACGCAGCTGTTTCGAAAACTGCGACCGGCGGTCGTTCACACTCGTAATCTCGCGGCGCTCGAGGCTGTCGTGCCAGCGTGGGCGGCCGGCGTTCCGGTACGTATCCACGGCGAACATGGGCGCGATTCAATGGACCCGGATGGTGCGCGACGGCGCTATCACTGGGTGCGACGTGCATACAGTCCATTTGTTTCCCGGTACGTGACGGTGTCGAAGGACCTCGAGGTTTATTTGCGGGATCGTGTCGGTGTCGCACCCGAGCGCATCGTGCAGATCTACAACGGAGTCGATTCGGATCGGTTTCGTGCTGGCGCAGAAGCACGAAGCGGGATCGATGGTTGCCCGTTTCGCAGCCCTGAGCACTGGCTGGTCGGCACGGTTGGGCGGATGGATCATGTAAAGGACCAAACAACGCTGGCGCACGCATTCGTGCACGCGCTTGCAACGAAACCGGATGCGCGCCGTCGAATGCGGCTCGTTATCGTGGGCGAGGGTGCACTACGCGCCGAAGTCGAGGGCGTTCTGAACGGAGCAGGTGCGCGCGAGCTCGCGTGGTTTGCCGGCGAACGCGATGATGTGCCTCAAGTGATGCGCGGACTCGATTGCTTTGTGCTGCCGTCGCTGGGCGAAGGTATCTCGAACACGATTCTAGAAGCGATGGCAAGTGCGCTGCCGGTAATCGCAACACGGGTCGGCGGCAACGCAGAGCTTGTAGAAGACGGCGTGACCGGGCACCTCGTCCCCGCAGCCAACCCGGCAGCTCTTGCAGAGGCAATGTTGCATTACTTCGATGATCCCGCAAGTGCGCAGCGCCATGGCCGTGCTGCGCGCGTTCGGGTTGAGAGGAGCTTCAGCCTGGCGCGAATGGTCGACAGCTACGATCAGCTGTATCTCGTCACAGTTGCGGCGAAACGCCGCGCGTCGTTGCGCGCGCAATCGAACCTGCCTTCGGCGGAAAGCTGACATGTGCGGCATTGTTGCCATCATTGACCTGCGCGGGCGCCGCCCGATTGACCGCGACACGCTGGTGCGAATGAACGAGTCGCAGCATCATCGTGGCCCGGATGAAGGTGGACTGCATCTTGCACCCGGGGTCGGTCTCGGTCACCGCCGGCTCTCGATTATTGATCTTGCGACCGGTCAGCAACCGCTGTACAACGCTGATCGCTCCGTTGTCGTAATCTTTAACGGCGAGATTTACAACTATCGCGAGCTGATCACCGAACTCGTCGCTCTCGGCTATGAATTCCGTACCCGCAGTGACACAGAAGTCATCGTGCACGCGTGGGAAGCGTGGGGCGAGCGGTGCGTCGATCGCCTGCGCGGCATGTTTGCATTTGTTCTTTGGGACGAGACCCAGCAGACCGTCTTTCTGGCGCGCGACCGGCTTGGCGTAAAGCCTCTGTATTACGCGGTGTTGCCCGACGGTCATTTGATAGCTGGCTCAGAATTGAAGTCGCTGCTCGCGCATGGCGGGCTTGCACGCGAGATCGATCCGCAAGCAGTCGAAGACTATTTCGCGCTTGGTTATGTACCCGAGCCGCGTACGATTTTTTCCAGTGCCGCCAAACTGGCGCCGGGTCATAGCCTGACGGGACGCCGTGCAATGCCGCTTCCGGCCCCGCATCAGTATTGGGACGTCGAGTTCGCCGCCTCGAGCACGCTGTCGGCTGAACACGCTTCGGCTGAACTGATTGAACGCCTGCGCGAAAGCGTGCGGCTGCGCATGATCTCCGAAGTGCCACTAGGCGCGTTCCTCTCGGGCGGTGTCGATTCAAGTGCTGTCGTTGCAATGATGGCGGGCATTTCGGAAGCGCCGGTTAACACGTGTTCGATTTCTTTCTCGGATTCGCAGTACGACGAATCAAAGTATGCGCAGCAGGTCGCACAGCGCTATCACACCCGCCACCATGTAGAGCGCGTCGAAAGCGATGACTTTGATCTGATCGACATGCTCGCTCGCATGTACGACGAGCCGTATGCAGACAGCTCGGCAATTCCCACCTATCGGGTTTGCGAACTCGCCCGCAAGCACGTGACCGTTGCTTTGTCCGGAGACGGCGGCGACGAAAGCTTCGCCGGTTATCGCCGCTACCGCTTGCACATGATGGAAGAGCGTATGCGGCAGCCGCTGCCGCTGGCACTGCGCCGTCCGGTGTTTGGTCTGCTGGGCCGCGTGTATCCGAAAGCGGACTGGGCGCCGCGCGCGTTCCGTGGCAAGACGACGTTGCAGGCGCTCGCGCGCGATTCGGTGCAGGCCTATTTTCACAGCATGTCGATCCTTCGCGACGACATGCGAAGCCGCTTGTACTCCAACACTTTCAAGGCAAAGCTAGCCGGCTACAACGCGCTCGAGGTATTCCAGCGTCATGCGGCGCACGCTAACCACGACGATGCATTGTCGCTGATCCAGTACCTGGATCTAAAAACGTATCTGGTAGGTGACATCAACACCAAGGTCGATCGCGCCAGCATGGCCAACTCGCTCGAAGTGCGCGAGCCGTTAATGGATCATCCTCTGGTCGAATGGCTCGCGACGCTGCCGTCGTCATTTAAGTTGCGCGCGGGCGAAGGAAAGTGGTTGTTCAAGAAGGCGATGGAGCCATATTTGCCGAACCAGATCTTGTACCGCCCGAAAATGGGCTTCGCCGTGCCACTTGCGTCATGGCTGCGCGGGCCGCTGAGACAACGCGTGCGCGATGCGGTGCTGGGCGATGGTCTTGCCGACACCGGTCTTTTTGATCCTGCTTATCTACGACGATTGTTAGAGCAGCATCAATCGGGCAGCCGCGATC